>NZ_JBLUPV010000022.1:0-72536 GCF_048068075.1 Pseudomonas sp. NY15354 | reverse complement strand
ATCGGGGTAGATGTCCTTGAGGTTTTTCATCAACTGGTCCTTGTCGGGGCTGACGATGACCTGGCCGCTGCGATCGGCGAGGAAGGCATGGCCGATGCCGCCGAAGTCCACGGCGTTGATGATGTCCACCAGGGTGTTCAGGCTCAGGTCGCCACCGACCACACCCAGCAGTTCGCCGCTGCGCTTGGCCTTGACGGGCATGGCGATGGTCACCACCAGACCGCCCACGGAAGCCTGGTAGGGCGGGGTCAGCAGGGTCTGGTTAGCCGCCACTGCAGCGCTGTACCAAGGGCGTTGGCGTGGGTCGTAGCCGTCGGGCATCTTGGCGTCCGGGCGTTGGGTGAACACGCCGTTGTTCTGGCCGAAATAGGTGAACTGGAAGGTGTTGGTGTAGGACGGCTGATCGACCAGCCCGGGCAGGGTTTCGCCAGCGCCCTGCTGGGCGATGTCCTGGGCCAGGTTTTCCAGCACCAGGATGCGCCCGGTCATCCAGTTCTGCACACTACCGGCGGTTTGTGCGCCGGCCTGGCGCACAGACGACTCGATGTTCTGGCGGATGATGTTGCGCTGCAGGTAGTCGTTGTAGAGGGTGAACAGGGCAAATGCCAGGACGACCACGCCGCAGGCACTGAGCAGGATCTTGTGGCGGAATTTCAGGTTCATGTTTCGAGACCTTGGGCCAATGAAGGGAGGACGCCGCACGCTCTTGGCGCGATGGGCGGTACCTGTCACCTCGGTATCGGCCGGATCTCCTGAAAATTGATGAGCCGTCCGTCGTAGAGCTGGCGGCTTGGGCTTGGGGGAGGCGCTTACCGTGATGCCAGCAGCTCCACCAGGATGCGCGCCGCCTGGCCCAAAGGCTGTTGCTTGAGCCAGAACACCCGTACCGGCAGTTCCAGGGCATTTTGGGTGTTGCGAAAATCCAGGCGCACCAGCCGGCCGGCAGCGAACAGCGGGGCGGCTCGCGTCAACGGGAAGTCACCCCAGCCAAGGCCGGCTTCGACGATCTGCATGGCCAGGTCAAGGCTGTTGCAGCGCCAGTGGGTCGCGCTGATCAGCGAGCGCGGGTCGGACAACGGCAGGTCACGACTGCACACCAGGATCTGGCGCACGTCGAACAGGTCCTCCAGATTGTGGAGGCGCCCGCTGCGCAGCGCCGGGTGATGCGGCGCCAGGGTGGCGACCAACGATTCCACCGCGATGTGCTGGAAGCTGCGACGAGGGTCGACCTGCAATCCTGCAAAGGCCATGCACAGATTGACCCGGCCGCTGTCGAGCAGGTGCAGCGCTTCTTCCTGGGGCGCGGCAAGCAGCTCGATGTCCAGCAATGGGTAGCGTTCGCTCAAGGTGGCGATGGCGCTGAGCAACCGGCGCTGGTCGATGTTCGGGACCACTGCGATGGCAAGGCGGCTTTCCAACCCCTGGGACAACTCCAGCGCATGGGCTTGCAGCAGCCCCAGTTGCTCGGCGATCAATCGCGCGTGAGGTTCCAGAGCACGGGCCTGGGCGGTGGGACGCGCTTCGCGGGCTCCCCGCTCGAACAAGGGATAGCCCAGCTCCGCCTCGAGATTGCCGATGGCCATGCTCACCGCCGAGGGAACCCGCTGTAGAACCCGGGCGGCGGCCGAAAAGGAGCCGCGGTCGAGCACGGCGAGAAACAGCTGGATGTTGTCGCTGGAAAAATTCATGGGGCAGCCTCCTATCAATAAATCTGAAAGCTGCCGACTTTTTCTGTCAAGCCGATTGATTCATCCTTGCCCGACTTTGTGATACACCCAGGGGTAGAAAACCGTGCAAGGATTCAAACGAAAACTGGTCTACGTGACCTTCTATGAACTGATCGGCCTGTGCATGTCGACCCTGGGGCTGGCCTACCTCTCCGACACCCAGGCCAGTCACACCGGGCCATTGGCGGTGATGATCACCACCATCGCGATGATCTGGAACCTGATCTTCAATACCCTGTTCGAGTGGTGGGAAAGCCGTCAGGCTAAACGCGGCCGCAGCGTGGCACGGCGAATTGCCCATGCCGTCGGTTTCCAACTGACCCTGATCGTTTACCTGATCCCGCTGATCGCCTGGTGGCTGGACATGACCCTGCTGGAGGCCTTCCTGGTGGACCTGGCCTTCATCGTCCTGATCCCGTGCTACACCTTCGCCTACAACTGGGCCTTCGATCGGGTGTTCGGGTTGCCGACCTCGGCGATGGCGACTGCCTGAAGTAACGTTTGCGTCAGGGCGGCAGGCGAATCAGCAGAGGTTCCTGCTGCTGCATCGGCGCCTGCTCCTGCCGCTCCTGCGGCTTCGGGGCGCTGGCCAGCAGACTGTCCTCGACCTGGCCGGAGAGGTAGTACACGCCAGACATCGCGCCGCTCTGGCGATTCTCCATCAGATCGTGCCATTCCTCGTTCAGCGCCACATTCAAGATCACCCGCAGTTGCTCGACCATCTGCGGGTGCTCCTGATCGTGGGTGACCATGCCGTAGCCGGCTGCCGCCAAGGAAATCAAAGTCCCGGCTGCCTTGCCCACCGCTGCGGCGACGGCGCTGGCGATGCCCCGTGGCGCGAGGGTAGCGCCCAGTTTTTCGCTGGCCCGGTTGGCCACCGAGGACAACCCGGCTTCGGTTTGCCCAGGCGCCTTGGCGGCTTGCTGATGCAAGTGCTGACGTAGCGCCTGCCAGGCGGGTTGCTGATCCAGGGATTGGGCCCTGAGCAACTGATAGAGGGTGGCATCGCGGGCAGGCGGTGGCCCCAGGGCAATGATCTTGATGCGATTCAGTCGCTGGCTGACCTGGTCGGGCGGGGCGTTGTAGCGCTGGATGATGGTCGGCAGTTGCTGGCCGAACAGTTGCAGGTATAGCTCGCTGGCCCGGTCGCGGATCCCTTCGGGGTTGATCTGCTCGGCGACAGGTTCAATCACCCGCTTGTGATACTGCTCTTGCAGGTACATCGCCAGGCGTCGTTCGGGCGGTTCGGCACCGTTGCCGCTGTTCATCTTGTACCAGGCGACCTTGAGCGTCAGCCATTGCTGGGTCCAATAGCCGGTGAACCAGGGGATGAAATCGCTTTCGGTGCGCTGCTGCACTTGATCTTTCCAGACCCGCATCGAACGTCTTGCATAGTCATTGGCCGAGCCGGTGGCGGCGACCGAGGCTTCGATCAGTTCCTGGTCGATACGTTGCCAGAGGGCTGGCGTCATGGTCACGGGCGGCGGCGGGGCAGGGGGGCGCTTGCCCGCGCACCCGGCGAAGGTAAGCAGCAGACACGACAGCAGGAGCAGGGTACGCGTGTTCACGCGGCTGGCCTTCCTGGGAAAAGGCGGGGTGGTTACAGAAGTATAGGCAGGGGCAACCAGGGGCTGTTGTGCAGTCCATCGCGCACGCCTGTAATGATGGGAGCAGGTTGTCCTGCGGGGCTGCGCCTAAAACGGTGGAGCCCCTCCAGACTCAAAGGGCCGCTTTGCGGCCCATCGCAGGCTCCGCCAGCCCCACGACGCCAGTTGCGAACGTCAGGCCGGGGTGCCCAGGTCAAGCTTGGCTTCCAAGTGGTCCAGGTGTTCGTTCATCAAAGCCAGGGCAGCTTCGACATCGCCGTTTTCCACGGCATCGATGATCGTGGCGTGTTCCTGCCAGGCGCAATGCTCGCAGCAGGGCGATTCATAGCGGGCGATGATCAGCGAGGTCATGGGCACCAGGCCATTGAGAAAGCGCGCCAGCGGAGCGTTGGCGGCCATCTGCGCAAGCTTGAGGTGGAACTCGCCGCCCAGGCGGATCGCCGTACAGCGTTCGCCGCGCTCATGGTGCAGACGCTCGCGTTCGACCAACTGACGCAATTGGCGGATCTGCGCGGGACGGGCGCGCTGCGTGGCCAGGCTGATCAGCGTGGTTTCGGCCAGACGCCGGGCGCTGAGCACCTGGCGCGCCTGCTGGGGATCGGGTGTCGCCAGGTGGGCGGTATGGCTGGGGCGTTGGACCACCACCTGCTGGTCCGACAGACGCCCGAGCACCCGACGGATCACCGTGCGGCTGACCCCAAAGGCATTGCCCAGTGCCTGTTCGGGCAGGGCGCTGCCTGGTGGCAGGCGCTGCTCGAGGATGGCATCGAACAGGCGTGGATAGATCTGCTCGGCCGAAAGACGGGTTTCTCCGCTGGCGAGCAGGGCTGGCAGGCGAGGGACGGCGGCGTGGGCGCAGGCAGTCATGGTCGCTCCTTGGGTCATTGGCCCGGGTGTTCTTCGGGGATGTTCAGCTCGATGCCCATGCGCTGGCCTTCCTCAAGGATATGCCGACGCATCTGGGCACTGGCCTGGGCGCTGTTCTTGTCACGGATGGCACGCACCACCGCTTCATTTTCAGTCAGCCGGGCGGCCAGGTGCTCCGGTGAGTTGCGCAGCATCTCGGTGCTCTGCTTGAGCGCATTGCTGGTTTGTTGCACCACACTCTGGAAGATCGGGTTGGTGGTCAGGCCGAACAACGCCTCGTGGAAGGTGATGTAGGCGTTGACCCCCGCTTCGCTGTCGCCGGCCTCCAAGGCTTCGCGCATGTCCATCAAGGTCAGGCGCAACTGGCCGATGTCCTGGCTGTTGGCCGACTGGGCGACCAGGCCGACGATGAACGGCTCGAGGGTGTAGCGCAGCTCCAGTACATCGGCCAGGCTTGCGGCTGCCACGCTATCGCTGGCCGGCTCCTGGGCGGCGGCCTCGGCATCGAGCACCAGCACGCCCTTGCCTGGCATCGAGCGCACCAGGCCTAGGGTTTCCAGCACGGTCACGGCCTCGCGCAGGCTGGGACGGCTGATGCCCAGTTGTTCGGCCAGCTCGCGCTGGCCGGGTAACATTTCGCCGGTTCGCCACTGGCCGCTGGCCAGGGCCTGGCGGAGCTTCTCCACCACTGAGTTGACGACGGTTGATGAGCTGATCACGGTTCGCTCCCTAGTTGCATCATGTCTCCTGGCGGCCGGCCCATCGCCGGCCGCGGCGGTTTTAGAATTCCTGCTGGTGTGCATGAGGTGGTTGCTTGCGCGGAGTCGGGGCGAAGCCCGGCTTGCCGGCCAGCACGTTGTTGGCGCGCTCCAGATCGATGTCCCGCTCCCAGCGGGCGATGGCCACGGTGGCGACGCAGTTGCCGATCAGGTTGGTCAATGCCCGGCCGATGCCCATGAACCAGTCCACCGCCAGCACCAGCACCAGACCCACCACCGGAATGGCCGGTACCGCGGTGAGGGTGGCGGCGAGGATCACCAAGGCCGAGCCTGGGATGCCATGGGCGCCTTTTGAAGTCACCAGCGATACCAGCAGGATGGTCAGCAGGTCGGTCATGGCCAGCGGCGTGCCTGTGGCGTTGGCGATGAACACGATAGCCAGGGTCAGGTAGATGGAGAAGCCATCGAGGTTGAAGGAATAGCCGGTCGGGATCACCAGGCCCACGGTGGAACTGCCGATGCCCAGGTGTTCGAGCTTGCGCATGATCTGTGGCAGCACGGCGTCGGAGGAGGCGGTGCCCAGGACGATGGTCAGCTCTTCACGCAGGTACTTGATGAACGGCAGCAATTTCAGGCCCGACAGGCGCATCACCGTGCCGAGGACGATCAACACGAAGCCTGCGCAGGTGAGGTAGAACAGTGCCACCAGACCGCCCAGGTGCTGCAGCGACTCCAGGCCGTACTTGCTGGTGGTGAAGGCGATGGCGCCGAACACGCCCAGCGGCGCCAGGCGCACGATCATGCCCATGATGCGGAATACCACATGGCTGAGTTCGTTGATCAGCCGCGAAATCCCGGACGCGGATTCGCCCACCAGGTTCAGGGCACTGCCGAACAGTACCGAGAACAGCAAGACCTGAAGAATGTTGTTGTCGGCAAAGGCCCCGATCACCGAGGTCGGGATCAAGTCCATGAAGAAGGCCGTGGCGCCGTGGATGTGCTGGCCGCGTTCGGCCAGGCTGGCGGCATCGGCACTGGACAACTGCTCCAGGTGGATGTTGGCACCGCTACCGATACCGCTGGTGAAGGCGAACACCAGGCCGATCACCAAGGCGATGGTCGTGAGCACTTCGAAGTAGATCACTGACTTCAAGCCAATGCGTCCGACCTTCTTCAGGTCGCCAGCACCGGAAATGCCGCTGACCACTACGCAGAAGACGATCAGGCCGATGAGCATCTTGATCAGTTTGATGAAGCCGTCACCCAAAGGTTTGAGCTGTAAGGACACTTCGGGGAAGCTGAGGCCGCAAGCGATGCCAAGGGCGAGGCCTAGCACGACTTGGAGGAAGATCGAACGCGAGCACCATTTGAGCATGGGAGGGATCTCTGATCGGTGTCCTTGCTTCGGTGCCGGCGACGGCGAAAGAGCGCAGGACTTAATTATTGTGGTCTTACCGGTTTGGTCAGTGCGAGATCATAAAACCGCGAAAAACACACTTTTGCAAGAAATTTCGGCCTTACCGGTCTGACCAGTTGGCGGATATTTTTCGCATGGCTCTATCGCGAGGGGGAAGAGCCGGTGAGACGCGCAGCGCCCCACCGGCCAGTCATCACGGCAGGTAAGCCTTGGCCAGGGTTTCGGTGAGTTGTCGGAGCAGGATTGCATCCGCTTCTCGACGTGTTTTCAGCAAGAGTTCCCCCGCTCGGCTGTAGAGCGCCTCTTCATCGCGATAGCGACTGGACACCAGATCGATGCGCTGCACCACACCGTCTTGCCGCCAAGGGATGTCCGGGCGCTCGCCTGCCAGTGCGTCGATGAATGCCGGGGGCACCAGCGGGCCGGTATAGGGGACGAATTCGCCCGGTTCGCTGAGGGTGTCGAAATAAGCGCTGGCGCCATCCCATTCGTTGGCCAGGTGTGCGAAAGCCTGGGGGCGCAGGCGCTCGATCCAGTCTCGCCAGAACGGTTGCTCGCCGGCCCATTGGGTCAGTCGAGGGGTATCCGCTTGGGCCGTGATCACCTCGCAAAGCTGGTCCAGGGTGGCCGGGCTCAGTTGTGCAAGGTAGTCGAAGCTGATCTGGCCTGGTTGTGGCGGGAGTTCCAGACGGTCTCCCAACCGCATCCTGGCATGGAGGGCCATTTCCAGTTCGTCGAGGAGAAAGGTGGGGTCGCGCAATTGCGTGTCGCTGATATCGTCTGCGCCCTGCAGCGGTGGCGTCTCGTCGGCGGAGCGCCCAGCTATGAGCGCCTTGCGCCTGGCGACCCGTGCGTCATACACGGCACCGATGCGCTCATCCAGCAGTTGTTGGCGCAACAGAGAGCGGCCGATGGTGATTGCCACCTTCTCGCTGGCGTCGCCGGGGCTGGCGTTGAGTACCTGCTGCCACACCTGGACCTCGGTCTCGATCTGCTGAAACAGGAGGCTGGCCTGGTCGACGCAGCCGTGAGCGGCTTCATTGATCAGATCGATGATGCGTTCTTGCACTTGGGCTCGGCCCCAACGAGTGCCCTGTTCGCCTTCGCCGCGGGCGGACAACCGTTCGATGATGGTCTGCATGCGTCGACGCATAGCATTGGGGCTGGCTTCATAGTCCCGGGTATCCTCCACGCGTCGGAACACTTCGTACAGCGGTTGCCATTCAGGGCTCTGAGCGGTGGCAGCGACATGGTCGCGAAGGGTCTCAGGTAGATCGACCAGCCAGTCCAGATGGTCGACTTGAGCTACGGTTGGCAGGCCGGCATCGTTCAATCGCTGCAGGGCTTCTTCACTGAAGGGGTTGTTCTGGAAGGCATGGTACATGTCGGCTTCCTCCGCTCTGACCGCCGCGGCGAATGCGGTATCGCGAAGATCAGGGGCGTCGTGCAACTGGTTGTTGCTCAGGTCCACGGCGCGAAGGGCTAAAGGTTGCTGCCCCAGCAGCGCTTCGATACCGGCTGGCCATTCGGCAATACCGGTCTGCTCCAGGTCCAGTCGCTCCAGATGCGTCCAGCCGGTGATGTCTGGGGCAAGGTCCAAGGGGTTTTCGTGCAGAAACAGGATGCGCAACCGGTTCAACTGCGCGAGCGCTGCTCGGCTTGCGTTGTCGAGGGTGATGTCGTTGTGGCCAAGGCTCAGTTCGACCAGCGCCGGGCAGCGTTGCAAGGCCTGGAAGTGCTCGACGCCCAGGAGCAGCTCGTTCGTTTCCGCCTGCAGCCCCATCAGGTTGGGCAATTGCGCAAGTTGCTCCAGGGCAGCGACTGGCAGGTCTTCGATGGCGCTGCTCAGGTTCAGGCTGCGTAGGTTGGTCAGGCGACCCAGCATGGACAGATTGGCTTCAAGGGCCAGATCCAGGTTGTTCTCCGAAAGGTCCAGTGAGTGCAGATCCGCCAGCTCGGCCAACTGTTCGGGCAGGGTGGTCAGGCCGTCCTCGGTGAGTTCCAGTTCGCGTACCTTGGGGAAGGCGGCAAGAAACGCTCCCAGGCTGTTGGTGTTGCCCCGCCACAAGCCGGTGACGCTCAACTGGCGAACATGCGGCAGTTGCACAGGAAGGGCCGGCAGCGTTCCCACGTACTCCCCATCTATTTGCAGAATGACATCGTCGAGGCTCCCATTGGCGTCGTTGTTTTCACGCCGCCAAGCCCGACGGATGCGTTCGGCAATGGCCTGCCTTGCGGTGCGACGCTCCTCGGCGGCATCGGCGGCGATGCCGTCGGCGTCATTCACCCAACCTTGCAAGGCGCTGTCCAGTTGCCGGTACTGGTCGCGCAAATCCTGCATCAGGTGACTGAAGGCGATGGGGTCATGGCCCGTCTGTTCGCGTAGCCGGGCGCGCAGCGTTTCCCGGTCGTTGTCCAGGTTGGAAGGGAACAATTGGTCGAACTGCTCGTCAGCGGCCAACCAGCCTCGTCCCCGACCACTCAAGGCGTAGCCGAGGCGAGGGCTGCCCGGCAGTCGCGTGGGCAGGCGGTACCAGGGGCGTACAGGCTGCATGCCAAGGTCACGGGCGGTGTTTTCCCGATCTGAAGTCGCCAGGTCGAAAAGCCGGTCGCGTAAGGTATCCGCTTCATGGATCTGCAGGCCCAGATTGTCCCGTTCACTGTCGGGCAGGGCCTGAAGGATCGCCCGGAACAGCGTGTCTCGGTTGGCCAGGCTCTGGCCGGTCTCGTCAAATGGTTCATAGCCATCGGTGCGACGTACGAGGGTCTTGATCGGCGCATCGGCTGCACCTGCCGTCTCCAGCAGTGAGCCGCCCAGGCGATCTGCGCGTAGCTCAAGACGCACTTGGCCAGACCATCCCGACAGCCGCTGCAGCGCAGCGAACACCAACGCGTCGCGATCATTGAGGTTGTCGCTGGCCTGATGAAGCGCGACAAGGGCACGGTTTACGCGTGAGGCCCGTAGGTAAAGGCGAGCGGTTTCCGCCACGTTGAGTGGGACCTGGCCGGTGCGCTGCATTTGGCTCAAGTCACGGGGCCGGGCTTGGGCCAGGATTTCCCGGCGTAGTGTTGGGCTGAGCGAAGGGAAGTCCTTGGCCAGGAGTGCATCTTCATGGGTGAAGAGAGGCCGTGTCGGTTCAAGGTGCGCACCAAAGGCTTCGAGGCTTTCCAGCAGTAACGCTGGCAACGGGCGATGTTCGACGAGCGCCTTGCGCAAGGTGGCTTCGTCGTAGCCGCTGCAGCGCAGGGCTTTTTGGAGTGTGGTGGTGTCCAGCGCGTCAGTGATCGGGCCGAGCCGGCGCAACAGGACTTCGCCTTCCCAGGCCAGCGGTCGTTCGTGGTCCAGTAGCCAAACCCCTTCACCATTGCCGAGCAGAGACGGCTGATGGCGATGCCCTTCGGCTGCGCAGAGTCGCCAACCGCCCTCAGGGGGGGCTTCGACCGGGTAGTGCTGGCCGTCCAGCTTGATCCAATGGCGTCCTTGGAGTGGGTAAGGGTCAAGGCTGGGCGGCAGGGGCGTGGGGGGTATGCGAGCGAACGGCTCCAGATCGCCATGCCAGAGACGTTGTTGGCCGCCATGGCCGATGCGATACCAGTCATGCAGGGTGCCTTGGGGTTCGATGAACTGCCCGGCCGTGCCAAGCGCGGCCAATTGCACCAGGTTCTCGATGACCGAGAACAGATGGCCGATGGCCGCATCGGCGTCGGCCTCGTTCGCCGCGTGTACGCCTTCGAGAAACTCATCGACCAATTGCGCACCGCCAATCACCAACATGACTTCGGCGAGCCCAGGAACGAAAAAACCGGCCACGTTCAGTACCGACAAGCCAACCCCCAGCCAGCCTTCGATGCGG
Organism: Pseudomonas sp. NY15354; assembly: GCF_048068075.1. Lineage (NCBI taxonomy): Bacteria > Pseudomonadati > Pseudomonadota > Gammaproteobacteria > Pseudomonadales > Pseudomonadaceae > Pseudomonas > Pseudomonas sp. NY15354. The sequence continues at coordinate 62,345 of NZ_JBLUPV010000022.1, read as the reverse complement.
GCCAATTGGGCGGCGGCGTCCCGCTGTGCGACGGGCACGGCGATGTCGGTGGCGTTGCGCAGCATTAGTTCGACGCGGGTGCGTGCACGCGCTTTGAAACAATCACCGGACCATTGCTTGAACGCCAGCGGCAAGCGGGCGTTCTTGTCGAGCGTTGGCTGCCACAGGTCACGAGGGCTGGGGAACAGGCGCTTGAGCCAGTCGAAGGACTGACCTTCTTCAAGGACCGGTGTGGTCGTTTGCAGATCCTTGTAGGGATAATGCGGAAACAAGGTTTGGCGTAACTGGGTGGCCAATCCAGGTTGCTCGGCGTGGGCGGCATAACGCATGAAGAAACGTCGTTCGCTGTCCTTGCGCAGCAGTCGGGTCAGCGCCTTGCCTGCGGCCCGCAACGAGGCATATTGACGCAATGGCTGGCGCGGATGGCCGGGCAAGTAGAGTAGACACGGTTCGACACCCTCGATGGGCTGCTGGCGGATCAGCAAGGGGCCATATAAAGGTGTACCGCACAACTCCAGGTACCCGCACTCCAGAGGCCAGGGTTTGCCATCGCTGTGAAGCAGGAACGATTCGCCTGCCAGTGCTGCGTCTGCCAGCATCCGGCCTCGGCTATCGAGATGCTTTTGCAGCTCGGCCAGTGTGGTGTCGGCGGTGAAGGCCGTGCGGTCCTGCTCGCGCACCAATTCCCGAAACGACGGGGTGTCGACGTGTTCGGCGAGATGGTTTCGGTAACGTTGTCCCAGGTCCAGGTTCCGTGCGCCTTTCACGAACAATGTGCTGTCCACGATCATCGGGCTGGGGGCGTCCTTGGATAGGTACAGCGTCACGGGTGTGTCGCTGTCGAAGTTCTGCATGGCCGCTTCGAGCCAAGACATGTCGCGTTTGTCGGTGTTGTTCCGAAGCCACCCTTGCTCGGGTGTGGGCAGCTCTCGGTCGGGGTACCAATAGGGCAGGGCATCTTCGAGCAACGGACGGCAGAAGTCGTCGATGGACTGCACCTGCTTCAATGCCCGGTCCAGCGTGCGGGTGGCGCGATGGCTCTGGCGTGTGTGCTGTTCAAGTCGTTGGCGCTGGGCTGGGGTGGCTGATTTCAGCCAGGCTGGCAGCCGGGTGTCGATGAAGCTGAAGTGCGATGGGCTCATGGCCGTACCTCTGGTATCAGAAGCGGCGAGCCTAGGGCGATGCGGGGCGTCAGAAGGGTTAGATAAGTACCGCAGACCAGCCGTGGCCGGAAAGAAAAACGGCACCTCGAGAGGTGCCGTTAGCGCGGAGGGCGAACTACTTGTGCAGTTCTTCTGCCGCGTAAAGCGTGTTTTCCAGCAGGCAGGCACGGGTCATCGGACCTACGCCGCCTGGCACAGGCGTGATCCAGCCGGCGCGAGGCAGGGCGGTCTCGAAGACCACGTCGCCCACCAGCTTGCCATCTTCCTGACGGTTGATGCCGACGTCGATGACAATGGCGCCTTCCTTGATCCATTCGCCCTTGACCAGCCCCGGCTTGCCGGCGGCGACTACCACCAGGTCAGCGCGGCCGACGTGTCCGGCCAGGTCTTGGGTGAAGCGGTGGCAGACAGTGACGGTGCAGCCACCCAGCAGCAGCTCCATGGCCATGGGGCGACCAACGATGTTGGAGGCGCCGACGATCACCGCGTTCATGCCGTACAGATCCTGGCCGGTGCTTTCCAGCAGGGTCATGATGCCTTTCGGCGTGCAGGGGCGTAGCAGCGGGATGCGCTGGGCCAGGCGGCCGATGTTGTAGGGGTGGAAGCCGTCGACGTCTTTATCCGGACGGATGCGCTCGAGCAGCAGCGAGGCATCCAGGTGCTCCGGCAGCGGAAGTTGCAGCAGAATGCCGTCGACGGCCGGATCATCGTTTAGGCGGTCGATCAGGTCGGTCAGGGCTTGCTGCGTGGTCTCGCTGGGCAGGTCGAAGGCCTGGGAAATGAAGCCGACTTCTTCGCAGTCCTTGCGCTTGTGCGAGACATAGACTTGGGAAGCTGGGTCGGTACCGACCAGGATCACCGCGAGGCCTGGGGTACGCAGGCCTTGCTGGCGACGCTCCACGACACGTTGAGCGATCTGCTGGCGCAGGTTGGCGGCGATCGCCTTGCCATCGATTAGGTGTGCAGTCATAGACGCGTGATTAACCATCGAGAAGGGAACATAAAAGAGGGCGCATTCTCGCACGACACGGCCCGAGGGCAAAGGCGGGTGGTCGGCCAAATCCCCTAACCCCTTAAATAAACTAAATTTTTTTGAAAAAAGTGTTGACGACCTTTCGGCTCGTCTATAACATTCGTCGCACTTGTCGGGCAGAGCCTAGCACTGGTTAGCAAGGTCAGGCAGAATGAGCGGATTTGTTAGCTTGTTCGGTACGGCTGAAAGTTGATTTGCAATCGTAACAGAAAGCAGATTGAATATGCGCCCGTAGCTCAGCTGGATAGAGCATCCGCCTTCTAAGCGGATGGTCGCAGGTTCGAGTCCTGCCGGGTGCGCCATTAAGGCAGCTTTGGCACAGCAAGTGATGTTGTAACGCAATACCGCAATATGGTGGGCGTAGCTCAGTTGGTAGAGCGCTGGATTGTGATTCCAGTTGTCGTGGGTTCGATTCCCATCGTCCACCCCATATTCTCGAAGGCGCCTTGATTGTATAATCTGGCGCCTTTGTTTTAAGTGCTCCACGCGGACGTGGTGAAATTGGTAGACACACTGGATTTAGGTTCCAGCGGCGCAAGCTGTAAGAGTTCGAGTCTCTTCGTCCGCACCATCCTTGGTTTCGCCGCCTTTCGTTGAGTTGCGCGAAACCCATTAAAGAAGCCGCCCAGAGCGGCTTTTTTATTGCCTGCAGTTTTTTCAGTCGTCAGCGCCCGGCGTGTGGTACTGGTGATGCCTGGGCAAAAATTGTTAGATTTCAGCTGGTTGAAATAGGGGCAAGCGGGCCCGATATAGGAGCTGTCGCATGATTGCAAAAGAAGCTCGCCAGGCATTGGCGCTGCAGCGCTTCGCCGAGGCCAATCCGCAATTGCTCGAGGAAATCCGCGAGCTGGATGCGCGTGAGCAGGCCCAGCAGATCCTGTGGGCGTTCGAAGATGCGGCGCAAGAGCAAGGTGTCGAGCCTTGGGAGCTGGCATTGCAGTTGATCGCCCAAAGTCCCGAGGAGCTGCAGATCATGCGCCTCGAGGTGCACCGTGAGGTGGCGCAGGCGTTGGGTATGAGCTGGGAGGAGTATTGCCAGTTCAACGAGATCGACCCCGACTGAGTGCTGCCTTATATATAGCTGCATTTGTTTGACAAGTTTTTACAGTGCGTGCGACGGGCAGTCGCCGTTGCGCGCAAGCGATACGCAAGGGCTTCGGCGGTGCGCCGCACGGGCTCTTCAATAAAATTGACCGGCGTGGTTTTCCGTCGTCCGGGGTGGGGTGACTTCTGGTGCGTGAGTCACTAGAATGCTTGCCCTTGATTCTGGAGTCGGGCTATCGCCGGCTAACGTCTGTGCAACGAGGAATATCCATGCAAGTTTCTGTTGAAAACACTTCCGCTCTCGAGCGTCGCATGACCATCGCCGTTCCGGCCGAGCGCGTCGAGAACGAAGTCAACAAGCGTCTGCAGCAGACTGCCAAGCGCGCCAAAGTCGCCGGCTTCCGCCCAGGCAAGGTGCCGATGAGCGTGATCCGCCAGCGTTTCGAAGCCGATGCCCGTCAAGAGGCTTTCGGTGACCTGGTCCAGGCTTCCTTCTACGAAGCCATTGTCGAGCAGAAGCTGAACCCGGCTGGCGCTCCTGCCGTCGAGCCGAAGTCCTTCGAAAAAGGCAAGGATCTGGAATTCGTCGCCATCTTCGAAGTCTTCCCAGAGTTCACCGTGGGTGGCCTGGAGTCGATCAAGGTCGAGCGTCTGAGCGCCGACGTCGCTGACGCCGATCTGGACAACATGCTGGAAGTGCTGCGCAAGCAGAACGTCCGTTTCGAGGCCGTTGAGCGCGCCGCCCAGAACGACGACCAGGTCAACATCGACTTCGTCGGCAAGATCGACGGCGAAGCCTTCGCCGGTGGTTCGGCCAAGGGTACTCAGCTGGTGCTGGGCTCCGGTCGCATGATCCCTGGCTTCGAAGATGGCCTGGTTGGCGCCAAAGCTGGCGAAGAGCGCGTTGTCAACGTGACCTTCCCTGAGGACTACCAGAACCTGGACCTGGCCGGCAAGGCTGCCGAGTTCACCATCACTGTCAACAGCGTCTCGGCTCCTCAGCTGCCTGAGTTGAACGAAGCCTTCTTCGCCCAGTTCGGCATCAAGGAATCGACTCTGGAAGGCTTCCGCGCCGAAGTTCGCAAGAACATGGAGCGTGAGCTGCGCCAGGCAATCAAGGCCAAGGTCAAGAACCAGGTCATGGACGGTCTGCTGGCCGCCAATCCGATCGAAGTGCCAAAGGCGCTGCTGGAAAACGAAGTCAACCGTCTGCGCGTGCAGGCTGTTCAGCAGTTCGGTGGCAACATCAAGCCTGAGCAACTGCCGGCCGAGCTGTTCGAAGAGCAAGCCAAGCGCCGCGTGGTCCTGGGTCTGATCGTCGCTGAAGTGGTCAAGCAGTTCGAGCTGAAGCCGGACGATGCCAAGGTCCGTGAAGTGATCGAGGAAATGGCCTCGGCCTACCAAGAGCCGGAGCAGGTTATCGCTTGGTACTACAAGAACGACCAGCAACTGAACGAAGTCCGTTCGGTTGTGCTGGAAGAGCAAGTTGTAGATACTGTCCTGCAGAAAGCGACTGTGACCGACAAGTCGGTCTCGTACGAAGAAGCTGTCAAGCCAGCACAGGCTCCTGCCGCCGCTGAGTGATAGGTCTTCTCTCGTAGGAAACCCCCACAAGCCAGCCTTCGAGCTGGCTTGTGCGTATTCAAGCCATGACTATTTGGGAGTGAGTGCAGGACATGTCCCGCAATTCTTATATTCAACAGAGCTCCGACATCCAGGCCGCAGGTGGTCTGGTCCCGATGGTTATCGAGCAGTCCGCCCGTGGCGAACGCGCCTACGACATCTACTCGCGCCTGTTGAAGGAGCGTGTGATTTTCCTGGTTGGTCCGGTAGAGGACTACATGGCCAACCTGGTGGTGGCACAACTGCTGTTCCTTGAAGCGGAAAACCCGGACAAGGATATCCATCTGTACATCAACTCGCCGGGCGGTTCGGTCACTGCTGGCATGTCGATTTACGACACCATGCAGTTCATCAAGCCGGACGTCTCGACCATCTGCATCGGTCAGGCCTGCAGCATGGGCGCGTTCCTGCTTGCGGCTGGCGCCGCAGGCAAGCGTCACTGTCTGCCGAACTCACGCGTGATGATTCACCAGCCGCTGGGCGGCTTCCAGGGCCAGGCGACCGACATCGAGATCCACGCCCAGGAAATCCTCAACATCAAGGCGCGTCTGAACGAGCTGCTGGCCCACCACACCGGGCAGGACCTCGAGACCATCAAGCGCGACACCGAACGTGACAACTTCATGAGCGCCGCGCGCGCGGCCGAGTACGGCCTGATCGACTCGGTCTACGACAAGCGGCAACTGGCGTCCTGAACCAAGGTGCCAGAGCGGGTGGGCGCCGATGGCGCCTACCTGCGGACTTGAAAAAGCCCGCAATTGCCTTCATCTTGTGTTTCATGCCTACCGGATTGGATCGATCGAATGACTGACACCCGTAACGGCGAGGACAGCGGCAAATTGCTCTATTGCTCCTTCTGCGGCAAAAGCCAGCACGAAGTGCGCAAATTGATTGCCGGGCCCTCGGTATTTATCTGCGACGAGTGCGTCGACCTGTGCAACGACATCATCCGTGAGGAGGTGCAGGAAGCCCAGGCCGAGAGCAACGCGCACAAATTGCCATCGCCGAAAGAAATCAGCGGTATCCTGGACCAGTACGTCATTGGTCAGGAACGCGCGAAAAAGGTGCTGTCCGTAGCGGTTTACAACCACTACAAGCGCCTGAATCAGCGTGACAAGAAGGGCGACGAAGTCGAGCTCGGCAAAAGCAACATCCTGCTGATCGGGCCGACCGGCTCGGGCAAGACGCTGCTCGCCGAAACCCTTGCACGCCTGTTGAACGTACCGTTTACCATTGCCGACGCTACCACCCTGACCGAAGCCGGTTACGTGGGTGAGGACGTCGAGAACATCATTCAGAAACTGTTGCAAAAGTGCGACTACGACGTAGAAAAGGCCCAGATGGGTATCGTCTACATCGATGAGATCGACAAGATCTCCCGCAAGTCGGACAACCCGTCCATCACCCGCGACGTGTCGGGCGAGGGCGTGCAGCAGGCGCTGTTGAAGCTGATCGAAGGCACCGTGGCTTCCGTGCCGCCTCAGGGTGGTCGCAAGCATCCACAACAGGAGTTCCTGCAGGTCGATACCCGCAATATCCTGTTCATCTGCGGTGGTGCGTTCTCGGGCCTGGAAAAGGTCATTCAGAACCGCTCCACCAAAGGTGGTATCGGTTTTGGTGCTGAGGTGCGTAGCAAGCAAGAAGGCAAGAAGGTTGGCGAGTCGCTGCGTGAGGTCGAGCCGGACGATCTGGTCAAGTTTGGCCTGATTCCGGAGTTCGTCGGCCGTCTGCCAGTGCTGGCAACCCTCGATGAGCTCGACGAGGCTGCTTTGATGCAGATCCTCACCGAGCCGAAGAACGCCTTGACCAAGCAGTATGCCAAGCTGTTCGAGATGGAAGACGTGGACCTCGAGTTCCGCAGCGACGCGCTCAAGGCGGTTGCTCGCAAAGCGCTCGAGCGCAAGACCGGCGCCCGTGGCCTGCGTTCGATCCTCGAAGGCGTGCTGCTCGACACCATGTACGAGATTCCTTCGCAGAAGGAAGTCAGCAAGGTGGTGATCGATGAGAGCGTTATCGATGGCACTTCGCAGCCGTTGCTGATCTACGAGAACAGCGAGCCGCAAGCCAAGGCTGCACCTGACGCCTGAGTCGGGTAAGCCAAGTCGAGCATGAAAGGGGCCTACGGGCCCCTTTCTGCTTTTCCGATCTCAACGCTTGTAATTTTACGGACCTGCCCCCACATTAGGTCCAAGCATCATTTCCACTGGTTTCCGGCCATAAGGCCGCTGTAGAGGCGAAATCATGAAGACCACCCTCGACTTGCCTCTTTTGCCATTGCGCGATGTCGTCGTTTATCCGCATATGGTCATCCCGCTGTTCGTGGGACGCGAGAAGTCCATCGAAGCCCTTGAGGCCGCGATGACGGGCGAGAAGCAGATCCTCCTGCTGGCCCAGAAGAATCCTGCCGACGATGATCCAGGCGAAGATGCCCTGTACCGCGTCGGCACCATTGCCACTGTCCTGCAATTGCTGAAGCTGCCCGATGGTACCGTCAAGGTGCTGGTCGAGGGCGAGCAGCGCGGCGCCGTCGAGCGTTTTACGGAAGTGGAAGGGCACGTCCGTGCCGAAGTCACCCTGATCGATGAAGTCGAAGCTGCCGAGCGCGAGTCGGAAGTCTTCGTGCGCACGCTGCTATCGCAGTTCGAGCAATACGTTCAGTTGGGCAAGAAGGTGCCGGCTGAAGTCCTGTCCTCGCTCAACAGCATCGAAGAGCCTGGCCGTCTGGTCGATACGATGGCTGCCCACATGGCCCTGAAGATCGAGCAGAAACAGGAAATCCTCGAAATCGTCGACCTGCCTACCCGGGTCGAGCATGTCCTGGCGTTGCTGGACGCGGAAATCGACCTGCTGCAGGTCGAGAAGCGCATCCGCGGCCGGGTCAAGAAGCAGATGGAGCGCAGCCAGCGCGAGTACTACCTGAATGAGCAGATGAAGGCCATTCAGAAAGAGCTCGGTGATGGTGACGAAGGCCACAACGAAGTCGAGGAGCTGAAAAAGCGTATCGAAGCCGCTGGTCTGCCCAAGGACGCCCTGGCCAAGGCTCAGGCCGAGCTGAACAAGCTCAAGCAGATGTCGCCGATGTCCGCTGAAGCCACCGTGGTCCGCTCCTACCTGGACTGGCTCGTGCAGGTACCATGGAAAGCCCAGAGCAAGGTGCGTCTGGACCTGGCCAAGGCCGAGGAGATCCTCGATGCTGACCATTATGGCCTGGAAGAGGTCAAGGAGCGCATCCTCGAGTATCTCGCCGTGCAGAAGCGCGTGAAGAAAATTCGCGGCCCAGTACTCTGCCTGGTAGGTCCTCCTGGCGTGGGTAAAACCTCGCTGGCTGAATCGATTGCAGCCGCCACCAACCGCAAGTTCGTGCGAATGGCCCTGGGCGGTGTGCGTGACGAAGCCGAGATCCGTGGCCACCGTCGTACCTACATCGGCTCCATGCCGGGTCGTTTGATTCAGAAAATGACCAAGGTGGGCGTACGCAACCCGCTGTTCTTGCTGGACGAGATCGACAAGATGGGCAGCGACATGCGTGGCGACCCGGCCTCGGCATTGCTTGAAGTGCTCGACCCCGAGCAGAACCACAACTTCAACGACCATTACCTGGAGGTCGACTACGATCTCTCGGATGTGATGTTCCTGTGCACCTCGAACTCGATGAACATTCCGCCGGCGCTGCTTGACCGGATGGAAGTCATCCGCCTGCCGGGCTACACCGAAGACGAGAAGATCAACATCGCGGTCAAGTACCTGACGCCCAAGCAAGTGAAGGCCAATGGCCTGAAGAAGGGCGAGCTGGAGATCGATGTCACGGCGATCCGCGACATCATTCGTTACTACACTCGCGAGGCCGGTGTACGTGGCCTGGAGCGCCAGATCGCCAAGGTCTGCCGCAAGGTGGTCAAGGAGCACACCGGCGAGAAGCAGCTCAAGGTCAAGGTAACCGGCGAGCAGCTCGAGCATCTGCTGGGCGTGCGTAAGTTCCGCTACGGCCTGGCCGAGCAGCAGGATCAAATCGGTCAGGTCACCGGTCTTGCCTGGACCCAGGTGGGCGGTGAACTGCTGACCATCGAAGCCGTGGTCATCCCAGGCAAGGGCCAGTTGATCAAGACCGGCTCCCTGGGCGACGTCATGGTCGAGTCGATCACCGCCGCGCAGACCGTGGTACGCAGCCGTGCCCGCAGCCTGGGTATCGCCGCTGACTTCCACGAGAAGCACGACGTGCACATCCACATGCCCGAGGGCGCCACGCCCAAGGACGGCCCGAGTGCGGGTATCGGCATGTGCACCGCGCTGGTCTCTGCGCTCACCCAGATTCCGGTACGCGCCGATGTGGCCATGACCGGTGAAATCACCCTGCGTGGCCAGGTTCTGGCTATCGGTGGCCTGAAGGAAAAACTCCTCGCGGCACACCGCGGTGGGATCAAGACGGTGATCATTCCAGAGGAAAACGTTCGTGATCTGAAGGAGATTCCGGAAAATATCAAACAGGATCTTCAGATCAAACCGGTCAAATGGATTGACGAAGTCCTCCAAATTGCGCTGCAATACGCCCCGGAGCCCTTGCCAGATGTGGCTCCGGAGATTGTCGCGAAAGATGAAAAGCGCGACGGCGATGCTAAGGAAAGAATCAGCACGCACTAGTACGTATTTCGCTGGGGGGCTTTCCTTGACAGTTTTTTCGGGGCCTTGCTATAAAACGGCACGCCAGTGTCAATAGGCCGCCCAGTGCTCGTTTCATAAGCTTTTCATTACATACTTAGAAACAAACTCAATAGAGATATAAGGGGACTTAGAGTGAACAAGTCGGAACTGATTGACGCTATCGCCGCATCCGCTGACATTCCGAAAGCTGTAGCTGGCCGTGCGCTGGACGCAGTCATCGAATCCGTCACCGGCGCCCTGAAGCAAGGTGACGATGTTGTACTGGTTGGCTTCGGTACCTTCTCGGTCAAGGAGCGCGCTGAGCGCACCGGCCGCAACCCGCAAACCGGCAAAGCGATCAAGATCGCTGCTGCCAAGGTTCCAGGCTTCAAGGCTGGCAAAGGCCTGAAAGACGCCGTCAACTAAGTCGTCTCTTTCAGCCGGACCTGGTCACACCAGGCCCGACCGCGTGACGGCGGGGCCGCAAACGTTCCCGTTGGCACGCTCGCTTTGAAAAGGCGCATCCCACAGGATGCGCCTTTCTTCTATCAGGACTCTACCCACGCTCCGCGGTTGTCGACGCAGTGGTACAACCGTTTCTGGGGGACGCATGCTGCAGAATATCAGGGACAATTCACAAGGTTGGATTGCCAAGACCATCATCGGCCTTATCGTCGTGCTGATGGCGCTGACCGGCTTCGAGGCCATTTTCCAGGCCACCAGTCATAGCCAGGACGCCGCCAAGGTGAACGGCCAGACCATCAGCCAGAACGAGCTGAGCCAGGCCGTCGACATGCAGCGCCGCCAGCTGATGCAACAGCTGGGCAAGGATTTTGACCCAGCGCTGCTGGATGAAAAGATGCTGCGTGAAGCCGCGCTCAAAGGGCTGATCGAGCGCAAGCTGCTGTTGCAGGGTGCCGAGGACGCCAAGTTCGCCTTCTCCGAGGCCGCGCTGGATCAACTGATCCTGCAAACGCCGGAGTTCCAGGTCGATGGCAAGTTCAGCGCCGAACGTTTCGATGCGGTCATTCGCCAGATGGGCTATGGCCGCATGCAGTTCCGCGAGATGCTGGCCGAGGAAATGCTCATCGGGCAACTGCGCACCGGTCTTGCCGGTAGCAGCTTCGTCACCGACAAACAGGTCGAAGCCTTCGCTCGTCTGGAGAAGCAAACCCGCGACTTCGCTTCGCTGACCTTCAAGGCCGACCCGGCAGCCGTCAAGGTAGGCGACGACCAGGTCAAGGCGCACTACGATCAGCACGCCAAGGAATTCATGACGCCTGATCAGGTGGTCATTGATTACATCGAGCTGAAGAAGTCGGCCTTCTTCGACCAGGTACAGGTCAACGAGGATGAGCTCAAGGCCCTGTACGAGAAGGAAATCGCCAACCTGGCCGAGCAGCGCCATGCCGCGCATATCCTCATCGAGGTCGACGACAAGGTTTCCGACGCACAGGCCAAGGCCCGTATCGAAGAGATCCAGCAGCGTCTGGCCAAGGGAGAGGACTTTGCCGCGCTGGCCAAGGAGTTCTCCAAGGACCCAGGTTCGGCCAGCAATGGTGGCGATCTGGGCTTCGCAGGCCCAGGCGTCTATGACCCAGCCTTCGAAGACGCTCTGTACAAGCTGAACAAGGACCAGGTCTCCGCCCCGGTACGCACCGAGTACGGTTACCACCTGATCAAGCTGCTGGGCGTGCAGGCACCGCAAGTCCCGACCTTCGCCAGCCTCAAGGACAAGCTGACCCGCGAGCTCAAGACCCAGCAGGTCGAGCAACGCTTCGTGGAAGTGACCAAGCAACTGGAAGACGCAGCGTTCGAAGCCTCTGATCTGGCCCAACCGGCCCAGGACCTGGGTCTGAAAGTGCAGACTTCCGCTGCCTTCGGTCGTGAAGGTGGAGAGGGCATCACTGCCAACCGTTCGGTCGTCCAGGCAGCGTTCAGCGAGGAAGTGCTGGAAGAGGGGGCTAACAGCAACGCCATCGAGCTCGATCCGGAAACCGTGGTCGTTCTGCGCGTCAAAGAGCACCGCAAGCCTGAGCAACTACCGCTGGAGGCCGTGGCCAAGAACATCCGCGAGCACCTGGCCAAGGAGAAGGCGACTGCCGAGCTCAAGACCAAGGCCGACAAGCTGATCGCTGGCCTGCGTGATGGCGCCATCCCGCTGACCTCCGAGCAGGACGGCCAGAAGTGGAAGACCCAGGAAGCGGTCACCCGCGGCCAGGACGGTATCGACCCGGCCGAGCTGCAAGCGGTATTCCGCCTGGCCAAGCCCGAGTCCAAGGACAAGCCGGTCTACGGCAGCGTGGTCCTGGGCGATGGCAGCCTGGTGGTGTTGCAGCTCAAGGGGGTCAACGAAGGCGCTGCGGCCACCGACGAGGAGAAAGCGCAGATCCGCCGTTACCTCGCTTCGCGTGCAGGCCAGCAGGACTTCGCGGCCTATCGCAAGCAACTGGAAGCCGCTGCTGACGTCACTCGCTACTGAGTGTGCGCCCGCAACAAGAAAGGCCGCTCATGCGGCCTTTCTTGTTTTTGGCATTCGGCGCTAGCGCCGTTCACCCTCGTAACTGTCCAGGGTATCCCGGGCAATTTCCCGCCCCAAGGCGATCAGTTCCGGCGCCTTGTAGAACTCGAAGAATCGGCAGACCCGCTTGGGCACGTTGATCAGTACGTCTGGCGGATAGCCGGCAATCTTGTACTGGGCCAGGGAGGTCTGCATGACCTCGAAGCTCTGGTTGATCAGATCGAGCAATGACGCAGGCCCCACGTTATCGACGATGAAGGAGCCGGTGGCGGATCTGGGTGCGCCGCCACGCTCGGGGGCCGCTGCCGGTTGCTGGCCTTCCGGGTCGGCAGATTCGCCAAGCCAGGGTTCGCTCGAAGTCAGCCCCTCTGCGACGATTTCCTGCTCGATGCGTATCAGTTGTTCGGCCGGTTTACGGCGAAAGGGCAGGCGTGAGCCCAGCGAGCTGATGACGGCATCGAAACGCATCTTGAACGCCGCTGGCCGCTCGATCACCGGCAATTGGTATTGCTTCTGGTTGGTGGCGTTGAGGTTGACGGCGATGATCAGGTCGCAATGGCTGGATACCACCGGGACGATCGGCAACGGATTGAGAATGCCACCATCGACCAGCATGCGGTTGCCCTGCATCACCGGCGTGAACAGGCTGGGGATCGCCGCTGAGGCGCGCATCGCCTGGTGCAGGCAGCCTTCCTGGAACCAGATTTCCTGTTGGTTGGTGAGGTCCGCTGCCACTGCCGTGTAGGGGATGGACAGTTGCTCGATGTTCACCTCGCCGACGATCTTGCGGATCTGGCCGAACACCTTGTCGCCACGGATCGCGCCCAGGCGAAAGCTCACATCCACCAGGCGCAGCACGTCGAGATAGTCCAGGCTCTCGATCCAGCTGCGGTATTCGTCCAGCTTGCCGGCGGCGTAGATGCCGCCAATCACTGCGCCCATCGAACAGCCGGCGATGCAGGCGATCTCGTAGCCACGCCGCTCTATTTCTTCGATCACGCCGATGTGCGCATACCCCCGCGCACCCCCTGATCCCAGTACCAATGCCACGCGTTTGCTCATGACCGTCCCCCTACTGCTGTGCAACCATGGTCCAACAATGCACCCATTGCTGCCTGTGCTTCAATGTAGACCGCGCTGGGCTACGCTGAGCAGGGCACTTTTCGTTTGCCCGAGCGTCGAACGGCCACTCGTTTGTTCAAACTTGAGGTTACTGACTGATGAAAGCCTGGATCTGCCTTCCCTTGATCGCCCTTGTCCTCACTGGTTGCGCGGGCAAGACGGCGTACCGTGACAGCTGTGCGACTCAGCTCGATGCTGCGTGGAAGGAACTGGACCTGGCCAAGGCCGAAGGTTTTGCCGGCACTGTCAGCTATTCCAAGGCGCTTTCGCTGTTGACCGGCGCCAAGACCCAGCAGCAATTCGAGGCCTTCGAAGGCTGCAGCCGCAAGGCCGAGAAGGCACGTTTCTACATTCGTGAGTCCCGCGCGGGTCGTTGACCCAGGAGGGTCGTATGGCCGCCATGCTCGATCATGTCATCGCCCAGGTGCTGGCCTTGCAGGTCCGTTTGCTGGCTTGTCGGGAGCGGCTGGCGGGCGATGTCGACAGCGAAGCGCTGCACGACCTGCGCACGACCCTGCGACGCTTGCGTAGCTTGCTGCGGCCTCTGCGCGGGCTGCCCGGGGTAGAGCAGTTGGAGGAGGCGGCGCGGGCCCTGGGGGCTCTTACGACGCCCTTACGTGATCGCGAGGTGCTGGCGGCCCATCTGATCAGCCAAGGGCACGAGCAAGCCGGGGCGCGGCGCCTGGAGGGCAGGGCGGGTATCTTCGCCAGCGTGGCCGTCAGCCGCCAGCTCACCCGGGTGCTGGCGATCATCGACACCTTCCCGTTGTTCCTGCGGGCCTGTGCGCGTGAAGGCCTGGCCAGTGGCCTGGGTAAGCGCATCGACAAACGTCTGGCCAAGCAATGGCGCAAGCTCCAGAAGGCATTGGCCGATCCCAGCCACGACCGCCATCGCTTGCGCCTGCTGATCAAGCGGGTGCGCTATGGCGATGAGGCGTACCCACAGCTGAAGCACGCGGGAAAGAAACTGCAACGCGTGCTCAGGTGCGCTCAGGGGGACCTGGGCGATTGGCACGACCGGGTGCAATGGCTTTTGTCGGCGCGTGATCACGCCGATCTGGCGCCGTTCAAGAAGGCATGGGAACGCGAACTGCATGAGGCCGAGCAGAAGGCTGACGCTACCCTGGAGGCTTTGCAGGCAGCTTTGGCGCGTCGATAGCCTTAGGGAATGGCCATTATTTGGGCTGTCAGTCGCGCGCTCGCTGGCTAAGATCCGGGGCACGTTTCTGACACGGGCCCGCCCCGTGGCAGCCAATCAAGCCCTTGTGCAGGAGCCAAACATGAATTTCACGCAGTTGCTGAGCGCGGTGCGCGAGTGCCCCGAGTCTGTCAGCGTACCGGCCAGTTGGGGCCAGGGACGCGCGGTGTTTGGCGGGCTGATGGTGGCGCTGATGCATGAGGCGATGCGTACCAAGCTTGGTGAGGGGCGTCCGGTGCGCTCATTGGCCATCACCTTTGTGGGGCCGGCGGCGCCTGAGGTGCCCATCAGTTTCGAGGTCGAGGTGTTGCGCGAGGGCAAAGCCGTCAGCACGCTGCTCGGGCGCGCCGTGCAGGAAGGGCAGGTGGTGACCCTGGTGCAGGGTAGCTTCGGGGATGGTCGACCGTCGGCGATCGAGGTCAAGGCACGGCCTGCTGTGGACATGAAGCCGCTCGAGCAGGCGGCCGCCGAACTGCCTTGTATCAAAGGCGTGACGCCTGAGTTCATGCGTCATGTGGCATTGCGTTGGGCCATTGGCGGCCTGCCATTTAGCGGCAACACCGATCGCCGTATGGGCGGCTGGGTGCGCCTTCGCGATATGGCCGACGAGCCGGTGAACGAAGCGCACCTGCTGGCGTTGGTCGATGCCTGGCCACCCAGCCTGCTACCGCACCTGAAGCAACCGGCGGCAGGCAGCACCTTGACCTGGACGATCGAGTTCATCCAGCCAGCGCCCAAGCTGTCGACCTTGGACTGGTGTCGCTACTGTGTCGAGACCGAGCACGCCCGTGATGGCTACGGGCATGCCTCGGCCGCCCTCTGGACAGCCGAGAATGAGCTGATTGCCTTGAGCCGACAGACCGTGACGGTGTTCGGTTAGGTCCTTGGCGCTAGCGGCGATGCTTGTGGCGCTCGCGCCAGGCACGCCACCACGCACCGCTTAGCAGAAAGCGCGGAAAGGTGATGAACTGCTCGGTCAGCAGGCGCTGCACGGCATCCTTGCGGCTGGCGAAGGGTTCGGGTTGTTCGGCTTCCAGGCGATGCCCGTGGCGCTGCAAGCCCAGCCCCGCTGCCAGGGCGATCAGGCCGATCGCCAGTTGGCTAAGGTCCAGGCCGAACACGCCACCGAGCACCAGCAGTGCGCCCAGGATGAACAGCGGGACGGCAATCAGATGCAACACCAGATTGGTCGGGTGCCGGTGATTATGATGGTAGCCACGCCATTGCCAGGCGTGCAGATTGGGCAGGCGTTTACTCATGGGCATTTCCTCTCGGTCATGCCCAAAGCTTAGTGTGGCCCTCGGGTCAGGGCCAATCGAGGCAGGTTATCGACCTTATAGCTTGAGTTGGCCGATGGCCTTGTTCAGCTCGCCTGCCAAGGTTGCCAGTTCGTTGCTGGTGGTGGCCGATCCGACGGTCTGCTGGACCGTTTCCTCGGTGACGTCACGAATGCTCACCACCGCCCGGTTCATCTCTTCGGCTACCTGGCTTTGCTGTTCGGCGGCGACGGCGATCTGTGTATTGCTCTCGCGCATCTGTGCCACCGCACTGGTGATCTCGAGCAACGCCTCGCCGGCCTCTTGGGCCTGCTTGACGCAATCGTCGGCCTTATAGGAACTCTCCTGCATGAAATCCACTGCATCGCGGGTGCCGGCTTGCAGGGCGGACACCATGCCGGTGATTTCATCGGTGGAGCTTTGCACGCGCTTGGCCAGGTTGCGCACCTCGTCCGCCACCACGGCAAAACCACGTCCCAGATCGCCTGCGCGGGCCGCCTCGATGGCTGCGTTGAGGGCCAGCAAGTTGGTTTGCTCGGCAATGCTGTGGATGACGCCTACCACGCCGTTGATGCGCTGGCTGTCTTCGGCGAGCTGGCGAATCATTTCGGCGGTTTGCTGGACGCCGCTGGACAGGCCGGCAATGGAGTCCTGCACACGACTGACCACCGCCTGGCCGCTGCCGGCCAGGGTGTCGGCGGTCTGCGACAGGTCACGGGTGGCACCCGCGTGCTGGGCGATGTGATGGACTGTGGCGGACATCTCGTTGATGGCGGTGGCAGCCTGGTCGGTCTCGCTCTGCTGGCCGATCATGCCGTGGCGCACCTCGTCCATGTTCGCGGCCAGGCGTGCCGCGCCGCAGTCCAGTTGCGCAGCCGTGCGTGCAACCGTGCTGACCACGCGGTGGTAAGTGGCCTGCATGGCATTGAAGGCCCCGGCCATCTGACCGACCTCATCGCCACAGGACAGTGGCACGCGGGCTGACAGGTCACCCGTCTTCTCCACATGCAGCATCACGTCTTTGAGGGTGTTGAGCTGGCTGAGCAGAAAGCGGATCAGCAACTGCGAAGCGCAAAGCATCGCCAGCATGAGCACCAGCACGCAGGCCGCGTACTGGGTGAAGCGCTCGAAGAACACCTGGCGCAGGCTGGGGGATTCGGCCAGCATGGCGATGCGCTGCTCGCCGTGGTGGACCACCTGGGCGCCCTGCAAGGGATTGTTGCCCAGGATCCAGGCATTGGGCAGGGCGATCCAGCCTTGGGCATCCGCCAGGGCCTCGCGTGGCTGGTTGGCGATGATCGGCGTCTGACCGGCCTGCCAGGCCACGGCCTGCGATGGCTGGGGCAATGGCTGTCCCGCAGGCCAGGCCGCGATGAGTTCGGCCTGGGCTAACGCCTGGTTGCGCGCGCCTTCGGCCCGGGCTTGTTGCTCCAGGTACACCGCGTAGAGCACCAGCAGCAGAGTCGTGACGAAGGCCACTGCGTTGACAGCCCAGAACTTGTACTTCAGGGAAATATTGCTAAGCCAGGCACCCATGGATAGGTCTTCTCTGAGTTGAGCGGAAACATTATTGGCAAGGTGCCATCATTGTGTCCGCTCGTCTCAGCGCCCGTCTTGATATGCGTCAACAAAGGCTGGCCCCGGTATCAGGGCAGCTGGAAGAACGCTCGGGCAGTGGCAGTGGTGTGGGCGGCGGTCTGCTCCAGGGATTCCCCTCGGTGCAGCGCAACCTCCCGCAATACTTCAGGCAGGAAGGCCGGCTCGTTGAGACCTTTCTTGGGCTTGGGGCGCAGGCTGCGCGGTAGCAGGTAGGGCGCGTCGCTTTCGAGCATCAGACGGCCTTCGGGAATGTTGCCCACCAGCGGGTGCAGATGGGTGCCTCGGCGCTCGTCGCAGATCCAGCCCGTGATACCGATGTGCAGGTCCAGGTCCAGATAGGCGAACAAGGCTTGGCGTTCGCCAGTGAAGCAGTGCACCACGGCTGCAGGCAGGTGGTCCCGATAGGCCTTGAGGATTTCCAGCAGCCGCGCGCTGGCCTCGCGCTCATGGAGAAACACAGGCAGGCGTAGCTCGGCAGCCAGCGCCAATTGAGCCTCCAAGGCTTTCTCCTGCTGCGGACGAGGGGAGAAGTCGCGGTTGAAATCGAGCCCGCACTCACCCACGGCGCGAACCCGTGCCTGGGCCAGCAGCTCACGCAGTTGGCGTTCGCTGGCGTTGTCCCAATGGCTGGCATCGTGAGGGTGGACGCCGGCGGTGGTGAACAGGCGCAGGCTCTCGGGGTCGAGTTGCGAGGCGAGTGTCAGGGCCTGTTCGCTGACCTGCAGGCTGGTGCCGGTGAGCACGATCTGGACCACGCCTGCCTGCACGGCACGTTCGACGACGGCGGCCTGCTGGTCATGGAAACTGCTGTTGGTCAGGTTGACGCCAATATCGATCAGTTGCATCTTTCTACCTCGTGCCGCGGGCCGGCCAGCATAGCAAAAAACGGGTAATTCGAAAAAAATCCCAGAACTTCAAGTGGTTGTCGTGGTCTTTTAGCGTCATTTGTCATGGACGGACCTCGCTGTATGACACCCGCTCCCAGCCCTCGGACAGGTTCTCGCATGCTGCGATCGCTGCTGATACCGCTGCTGCTTGTCGGCGTGAGCCTGGCCGCACCGGCCAATGCCCGGCTGCCGGGACCCCAGCAGCATGTGCCGGCCAGCCAGGTCCGTGACCTGGCGCAGATCCGCAGCAGCAAGGTCCTCAGGGTCCTGGTCAATCAGAGTCGAAACAGCTCGGGAGAAGTCAAAGGCGAGCCGGTGGGGGTGGAACACCACCGCCTGCGAGGTCTCGA
The DNA here is from genome assembly GCF_048068075.1 of Pseudomonas sp. NY15354. Classification (NCBI taxonomy): domain Bacteria; kingdom Pseudomonadati; phylum Pseudomonadota; class Gammaproteobacteria; order Pseudomonadales; family Pseudomonadaceae; genus Pseudomonas; species Pseudomonas sp. NY15354. Next base: position 43,890 of record NZ_JBLUPV010000022.1, on the reverse strand, counting down.
GCACTACCTCAATGCCCGGGCCCGGGACGGTCAGCAGATCCGCCTCAAACTCATTCCCCGCGCCAAAGAGCAACTGCTCGCCGCCCTACAGCGTGGTGAGGGCGACCTGGCGGCCCCTGGCGAGTTGCTCGACCCTGCGTTGGTGCGTGGGGTCAGTGGCAGCGTCGCGGTTCGGGACCAGGTGCAGTTGATGTTGGTCGGGCGCAAAGGCGAGCGCAGTTTCAGCCGGGTGGATCAGTTGTCTGGTCGGACTGTCGCCTTGACCAGCGCCAGCGCCGCCGGTGCGGTGATCACCCAGATCAACCAGCAACTGGCGCTGCGAAAGCGTGCACCGATCAAGGTGGAGTGGGTCGATGCCAGCCTGGCGGTGGAGGATGTGCTGGAGATGGTCCAGGCAGGGATCTATCACCTGACCGTGGTGGAGCGCCCGATCGCCGAGCGGTGGGCCCGGGTGATGCCGCGCCTGCGCCTGGATTCGCGCGTGAGCCTGGGCCAGCCTCAGGCGATGCGCTGGTATGTGCGCCGTGACGCCAGCATGTTGCTCGCCACCGTGGATCGCTTTCTGGAAGGCTACCGCGCGCCGGCGAACCAGGACGCGGCCTTCGAGCGTATCTATCGCCGTCAGTATCGGGTGCACGACCCACTGGCGAGAAAGGACCGTAAGCGCCTGGAGGCATTGCGCACGGTGCTGCAGAAGCATGGCACTGCGCAGCAGATCGACTGGCTGAACCTGGCGGCGCTGGCATTCAAGGAGTCCACCCTCAATCCGGCGGCGCGCGGTGGGGGTGGCGCGCACGGGCTGATGCAGATCACGCCTGCGGCAGCTCGCCGTGTAGGCGTGAATGACATCGCCTCGGTCGAAGGCAATGTGCAGGCCGGCGCCCGCTACCTGGCATTGATCCGCCGCAAGTTCTTCGCCAGCCCCCAGCTCAATGAGCGTGAGCGCATGGCGTTTATCCTCGCGGCCTACAACCTTGGGCCGGAACGGGTCCAGGCCATGCGCGCCGAGGCACGGCGTCGGGGGCTCAATAGCAATCAGTGGTTCTTCCAGACCGAACGCATCGCCATGGAGCAGGTAGGCATGGGGCCGGTCAATTTCGTCAACAGCGTCAACAAATACTTCCTGGCATTCAATCGGCAGCGGGAATCGCTGGAGCGGGTGGCGAATCGCTAATAAATCAAAAAAATAGATAGTAATATGCCCTTTATTGCGCTTTTAGCATCTATTTTTACGATTAGAATGGCGCCATCTCCACACAACATCCCTTGATTCAGGAAGCATCGAAATGAACAACACCCTCAACGCTCTGTTCGTTACCCGCGCCGGTACTGGTCTGAGTGTCATTCGAATCCTCGTAGGCATCATCTTCATGGCTCACGGCGCCCAGAAACTGTTCGGCCTGTTTGGCGGCTACGGGCTGGAGGGCACCGGCCAATGGATGGAAAGCATCGGCCTGGCGCCGGGTTACCTGATGGCCCTGTTGTCGGGCAGCGCTGAGTTCTTCGGCGGCTTGGCCCTTGTGGTGGGTCTGCTGGCACGGCCGGCAGCGCTGGCCCTGACCGTGACCCTGGTGGTGGCGATCTTCTCGGTGCACATCAACAATGGTCTGTTCATGTCCAACAATGGCTACGAGTTCGCGCTGGCGCTGCTGGCAGGTACCGTGGCGGTATTGATCGAGGGCGCAGGCCGCTTCTCCCTGGACCGCCTGATCGCGCGCAACTGATCTCGCCGGCTCAACATGAAACCCGCTTTCCAGGTGCGCTGGAAAGCGGGTTTTTTCATTGGAAGAGGGTAGGCCTGCGAAAGTCTTAGCGCTTAGCCGGCATCGGTATCTTGTAACTTATCGCTTCACGCTCTAGCATACCGACTGCGCCGATTTAAACAGCTACTTGCGGGGCGCGGGATAGCCCTTCGGGTTCATCCGAAATACCGCTAAAGCGCTGGTTCGGTGACGCCTCCCACCGCTGCCCAGCGGGATTTGCGAGGCGCAGAGATATCTCCATGAGTTGTCCACGTACCAGTGTCTGCTTGAGTCCATTGCCTGCCAGCCAGGCTTCCCGTACACCGCGCATCCTGCTCGGTGGCCAGCATCAACCCACACTTTTACGCAACCTTGACGGCTTGTCGCGACGCAAGGGGCAGGCGCGTGCATTTCTGGTGCAATTTGCCGAAACCTGCGATGGCTTCGCCCAATTTGGCAATGACCGTTTCGACCTTGCGGTGATCCAGGCGCCCTTGGCTGCGGACGCTGCCGAGGTCATCGGCCAATTGACTCGCATCGCGCGCCAGGGGTTGATCACCCGCCGCTGAGCGGCGTGTCGTCGGCGGCATTTTTCGCTAAGCTCGGGGCCCTCTGCTGGCGTGCGTCAGCGGGGGATGCACTGAGGAGAATGCCGCTTGAGCACCAACATCATCACCACTGAAGGTCATGAGGCTCTGAAGAAGGAGCTCGATCACCTGTGGCGGGTCTATCGTCCTGAGATTACCCAGAAGGTCACGTGGGCTGCGTCCCTGGGGGACCGTAGCGAGAACGCGGATTACCAGTACAACAAGAAGCTGTTGCGGGAGATCGACCGCCGGGTCCGGTACCTGCGCAAGCGGCTTGAAGACGTCAAAGTGGTTGCCTACTCGCCCCAACAAGAGGGCAAGGTGTTCTTCGGTGCCTGGGTGGAGATCGAGAACGATGAAGGTGAGGCGCTCAAGTTTCGGATCGTGGGGTATGACGAAATCTATGGGCGCAACGACTACATCTCCATCGACTCGCCCATGGCGCGGGCGCTGCTCAAGAAGGAAGAAGGGGATGAGGTGGTGGTGAAGACACCGACAGGGGAGGCTACCTGGTACGTCAATCGTATTCGCTATGGGGTTGATGGATAGTGAGGCTGTGCTGCTTGAGAGCGGCGAGATCGAGGTTGTTCATCTTGGGGCCGCCGCTGCGCGGCCCGAGACCCAAGTGACCCGCCGTAAAGGCGGAAGCGCCGGCCCATCGCAGGCAAGCCCAAGCCCAAGCCCAAGCTATCCCTCCCGCAACACCACCAACGGACTCGCATTCAAAGCCCGCCGCGTCCCCACAATCCCAGCCCCACCCACCAATACCGCCCCCACCACCGGCACCATCAGCAACCCAGGATGCAGCTCCCACGCCAAATCAAACGCATACCGGTATAGCACCCAGGTAATCATCTCGCAGCCCAGAGCGGCCAGCACACCACTCACCGCCCCGAGCAGCCCGAATTCGATTCGCCGCGCCTTGACCAGCAACGGCCTGGCGGCCCCCAGCGCGCGCAACAGCGCCCCCTGACGGATACGCTCGTCCAGCGTTGCCTGAAGCCCCGCGAACAGCACCGCCAGCCCCGCCGCCAGCACGAACAACAGCACGTACTCGACCGCCAATGTCACTTGGGCCAGGATGCTGCGCAACTGTGCCAGCAGCGCATCGACTTGGAGGATGGTCACCGCCGGAAACGCCCGTGACAGGGCGACCACTTCCTGGTCATGCCCCGGTGCCAGATAGAAGCTGGTCAGGTAGGTCGTCGGCAATCCTTGCAAGGTGCCGGGCTGGAAGATCATGTAGAAGTTGGGCTGAAAACTGTCCCAATGCACCGCACGCAAGCTGCTCACCCGCGCCTGGCGTTGCTGACCGCCGATATCGAAGTCGAGCAGATCGCCGAGCTTGAGTTTCAGGCTGTCGGCAAGCTGGGCTTCCACCGAAACTCCAGGCAACTCATCCTCGGTCGGTGGTGCTTGCCACCACTGGCCTGCGCTCAGCGTGTTGCCTTCGGGCAACTCGGCAGCCCAGGTGAGGCTGAGGTCGCGCTGCACAGCGCGTTCGCCGGTGGAGTCCTTGCTGACCAACTGTTGCACCGGCTGACCGTTGATATGCGTCAGGCGTCCCGGTATCACCGGATACAAGGGGGCCGAGCTGGCGTTGATCGCCTGTAGCCGCTGGGCGAAAGGGTCGCGTTCGTCAGGCAGGATATTGAGGGCGAAATGGTTGGGGGCATCCTGGGGTAGCTGGGCTTGCCAGGTGTCGAGCAATTCACCCCGGAGCAGGGCGACCAGGGTCATGGCCAGCAGGATCAGGCCGAAGGCAAGGGCCTGGCCGGCGGCGGCCAGAGGATGGCGTAGCAGTTGGCCCAGGCCCAGACGCCAGGCCAAGGGAGCACTGGCTAGCACCTGTCGCAGACTGCGCAGGCCCAGCAAAAGCAGGCCACCAAGCAGCAGGGCGGCGAAAAAACCGCCACCGAGCAAGGCAAAGGTGAGTAGAAGATCCAGGCTCAAGCGCCACATGATCAGCCCCAGAGCGAGCAGGGCGGCGCCATACACCAGCCAACTGCTCGGTGGCACAGGCAACAAGTCCCGGCGCAGTACGCGCAAGGGCGGAACGCGGCCCAGAGCGGCCAGCGGTGGCAGGGCGAACCCAGCCAGGGCCACCAGGCCGGTCCCGATGCCGGCCAGGGCCGGGGCGATACCACCGGGAGGCACCTGACTCGGCATCAGGCCGTGCAGCAAGCGGAACAGCCCCAACTGCGCCAACCAACCGACCAAAGCCCCGGCAGCGGCGGCGATCAGGCCAAGCACTGCCAGTTGCAGGCAATACATCCCCAGCGCCTGGTGCCGGGAAAGCCCCAGGCAACGCAACAAGGCACTGGCATCCAGGCGCCGGGCCGAATAGCGGCTGGCTGACAGCGCCACGGCAACGCCTGCCAGCAGCACCGCCACCAGGCTGGCCATGTTCAGGTAGCGCTCGGCCTTGCCCAGTGCGCCGCCGATCTGCCGATTGCCATCACGGGTATCGAGCAGGCGCTGATTGGCGGCCAAGCTCTTTTGCACATGCTGTCGGTACTGCGCCAACGCCTCGGGCGTCCCGCGCCACAGGTCGCGGTAGCTGACCCGGCTACCTGGCTGGATCACACCGGTGGACGGCAGGTCGGCGATGTTCATCAACACGCGTGGCGTGAGGCTATAGAAATTGTTGGCGCGATCAGGCTCGTAGGTAAGCACTCGGCTCATGCGCAGGGTCTTCATGCCCACGTCGATGCTGTCGCCTATCGACAGCCCCAGCGCCACCAACAGGCGCGCCTCGACCCAGGCCTCGCCAGGTGCGGGGCCGCCGCCAGGGGTTTCCTGGGCATAGGGCGTGGCGGCGCTGCGCAGTTGGCCGCGCAGGGGATAGGCAGCGTCGGCGGCTTTGATGCTGGACAGCTGGATGCCGCTCTCACCGCCTACCACACTGGTGAACTCCACCACGCGAGCATGGCGCAAGCCGGCTGCCTCGCCTGTGCTGATTTGCACATCTCGGGCCGGTGAGCCGCCTTGCAGCACCAGGTCGGCGCCCAGGAATTCGCTGGCGCGCAGTTGCATGGCGCCATTCAGGCGCGCGCCGAAGTAGCCGATGGCGGTGCTGGCCGCCACCGCTACCAGCAGGGCGAAGAACAGCACGCGCACTTCACCGGTGCGAGCATCGCGCGACAACTGGCGCAGGGCCAGGCCGCACAGGCGGGAGAAGGACAGGCGGGTCATCAGGGCTCCACGGGCGCTACCAGGCGGCCGGCATCCAAGCGGATCAGGCGTCGGCAGCGTTGGGCCAGACGCTCGTCATGGGTGACCAGAACCAGGGTCGTCCCGCGCTCCTTGTTCAATTCGAACAATAGGTCGCTAATACGTTCGCCGGTATGGCTGTCCAGGTTGCCGGTCGGTTCGTCGGCGAACAGCACGGCGGGTTGTGCGGCGAAGGCGCGGGCAATTGCCACCCGTTGCTGTTCGCCGCCGGAGAGTTGGCGTGGGGTGTGGCTCAGGCGTTTGCCCAGGCCGACCCGCTCCAGCAGGGTGCGGGCCTGCTCGCGTGCATCGCGGCGGCCATCGAGCTCCAGTGGCAGCATGACGTTTTCCAGGGCGTTGAGGCTATCGAGCAACTGGAACGACTGGAACACGAAGCCCACATGCTCGGCGCGGACCTGGGCACGCTGATCTTCATCGAGAGGGCCCAGATCATGGCCGGCGAGAATGACCTTGCCAGCGGTGGGGCGGTCGAGACCGGCGAGCAGGCCGAGCAGGGTCGATTTACCCGAGCCCGAGGCGCCGACGATGGCCAGGCTGTCGCCTTGCTCGAGGGACAACGACAGCGCGTGGAGGACGGTCAGGTCGCCTTCCGCGCTGGGGACCACTTTGCTAAGGTTCTGCGCAACGAGAATGCTGGGGCCCATGGAGAATCCGATGCGAGTGTGGTGGTTGAGTGCCGGTCTGGCCCTGTATTGCCTGGCCCAAAGCGCGGCGGCGGGTACACTGCTGGTCGTCGGGGATAGTATCAGCGCCGGTTTTGGCCTGGATAGCCGCCTGGGATGGGTTTCCCTGCTGCAGCAGCGTCTAAAGGACGAGGGATACGCCGACCAGGTGGTCAATGCCTCGATCAGCGGAGACACCAGCGCTGGCGGCCAGGCGCGCCTGCCAGCGCTGCTTGTGGCGCACAAGCCGAGCCTGGTGGTGCTGGAGCTCGGCGGCAACGATGGGCTACGCGGGCTGCCCCCTCAGCAATTGCAACAAAATCTTGCCTCGATGATCGATCAAGCGCGCGAGGTGGGCGCCAAGGTGGTGCTGCTGGGCATGCGACTGCCGCCCAATTACGGTGTGCGCTACACCAGCGCCTTCGCTCAGGTGTATGAACGCCTGTCGACCCAGAAGCAGGTCCCTCTGGTACCGTTCTTCCTCGACGGCGTCGGCGGTGTGCCGCAGATGATGCAGGCCGATGGCATCCACCCGACCGTCGGGGCCCAGCCGCGCTTGCTGGAAAATGCCTGGCCGGCGATAAAACCGTTGCTGTGACGCTTTTATCGGGGCCTGCTTTCGGCTAATGTTGCGCCCCCCGCTTCGAGAGCCCCCAATGCCGCGCCCTGCCTGGTCCTTGTACGCCTATCAACTGATCGAGCCCGATGAACAGCTCGACCTGTTCGCCTGCCAGGAGGTTCGCGTTCACTTGGTGGCTCGCCAGCTCGAGCTGGGCGTGCCCGTCGATCGAACCCTGTGCGGTGGTCTGTTGCCCGCGCAACCGCGCTGGTCCGCAGTGGAGCGATCGGTTTACCGCGATGGTCGCCTTTGTGCACTGTGCCGGGCAATCCTCGATGCCCAGCGCCGGGGTATGCGCCCGGTATGGCCGGAACTCTGAGCACCTTTCATCATCTGAAATCCCAGCATGAACCCGATGCCTCCCGCTTGTCCCGGGCTAGGTGTACAATCGATCCTCTTGACCCATCTTTCGAAGGATTTACCGGATGTTGCCGCGCCTTCCCGCCGTCACCCGTAGCTTGTCCCTGGCCGCCCTGTTGGTAGCCGGTCCAACCGTTGCGCTGGAATTGCCGTTGCCACCTGCCGGTGAAGATATCGTCGGCCAGGTCCAGGTGATCAAGGCCAAGTACGAAGACACCTTTGCCGACATCGGCACCGCCAATGACCTGGGGTATCTCGAGATGATCGCGGCCAACCCGGGCGTGGACCCGTGGCTGCCGGGCGCAGGCACCGAGATCATCCTGCCGACCCGCTACATCCTGCCGCCAGGCCCGCGCGAAGGGATCGTCATCAACCTGGCCGAATACCGTATGTACTACTTCCCGAAAGGCCAGAACGTGGTGCACACCTTCCCGCTGGGTATCGGTCGTGAAGGCTGGGGCTCGCCCATCGCCAACACCAAGATCACCGCCAAGACCCCCAATCCGACCTGGACGCCACCCGCCTCGATCCGTGCTGAGCACGCTGCCGACGGTGACATCCTGCCAGCAGTGGTGCCGGCAGGTCCGGACAACCCGCTGGGGCCGTTCAAGTTCACCCTGGGTGTGCCGGGTTACCTGATTCATGGTTCGAACAAGAAGTTCGGCATCGGCATGCGTACCAGCCATGGCTGCTTCCGCATGCTCAACAACAACGTGCTGGAACTTTCCAAGATGGTACCGGTGGGTACGCCAGTGCGAATCATCAACGAGCCTTACAAGTTCGGCATCAGTGGCGGTAAGGTCTATCTCGAGGCACACACGCCGCTCGATGATCACGGCAATCCGTCGGTGGTCGATAAACACACCGCGGTCATCAATGCCTTGCTCAAGCGTGAAGACCTGGCCAACAACTTGCGCATGAACTGGGACATGGTACGCGACGTGGTGGCGGCTGAAGATGGCATGCCAGTGGAAATCGCTGTACCGGTCAATGGTGGGGCAGCGCCGATGGTTTCGAGCATTCCGCCGGAGCTGCAGTAAGCGGGATGTCTCTAACGGGAGGTGGCTCCCGTTAAGCTGAATCGGGGCCTGCCTTAGTGCAGGCCTTTTTCATTTTTGTCGTTTGCTTTTCGGGTGGGCAATAAAAAAGCCGACCCACTAGTGGGTCGGCTCCATAACAATCCGTGAGGATTATTACTTGCGGCTGGCTTTGTCCAGCATGCGCAGAGCGCGCTCGTTGGCTTCGTCAGCGGTCTGCTGAGCCTTCTGAGCGGCAGCCAGAGCGTCATCAGCCTTACGGTAGGCTTCATCAGCACGAGCTTGAGCGCGAGCTGCTGCGTCTTCAGTCGCAGTCAGACGAGCTTCGGTTTCTTTGGATACGCTGCTGCAACCGGTAGCCAGAACTGCGGCCAGAGCCAGAGCAGAGAATTTCAGAACGTTGTTCATCGTGTTCCCCTTCAAGGACTTTCTATTAAAGAGCCATCTCTCGGAAAAGAGAAACTGGCCGGCGTACATAGTACCCATTACTTGTAGTAAGTAAACTGACTAAGCGCAAGAACTGCAAAAAAAATGTTGCCGACCCCAAAAGGTGACAACCTTTGTATGGCATTTGTGAAAATTTTGCACAGCCGCCGCAAGCATTTGTAGAGCGGGAACTTTTTGCTGAACTAACGGTGACTTTAACTGTCCGTCGGCGTCATAGGCCTAGAACACTGTGTTCGTGACTGCGACGCGACAGGCTGGGGCGATCTTGCACTTTTTCCCCGTTCCACCTTGAGCAATCCCGCTTGCGGCGCCTACTATTTGTAAGGTGCCCGCGCTGCAGAACGATTCGGATCGCATTGCGGTCCAAGGGGCAGGGGTGGCGTAGAGGTTCCTCCGCCGGAAACACCATTGGTTAAGGTAAGGGTCTGCCGATAGACCTGCGAGGAGTAGTGATGAGCGAAGCGTTGACCATCCACCATGACCAGGCCGGTCATCAGTTCGAGACCAATGTGGACGGTCACCGTGCCTATCTGACGTACATGGACTTGGGCAAGCAGACGCTGGATATCTACCGTACCTTCGTGCCCAATGCCCTGCGTGGGCGAGGCATCGCTGCAGCGTTGACCGAGAAGGCGCTGGAGTACGCCGAGGAAATGGGCTACACGGTGATCCCATCCTGCTCCTACGTTGAGCGCTACATGGAGCGTCAGCAACGTCAGTCGAGCAAGGCCTGAACGGCACCGCTGAACACCGAACACGAAAACGCCGGGCATTGCCCGGCGTTTTCGTTTGTGGCCCGGTAGTCAGCCGCGCTGGCGCTGAGGCAGGACATCCTTGAGCTTGGCGCGCATGCTGCGAAGCGCCTTCTCGGTGGCGCTCCAGTCGATGCAGGCATCGGTGATGGATACACCATATTGCAGTTCGCCCAGGTCTTTCGGAATAGCCTGGCAGCCCCAGTTCAGGTGACTTTCGACCATCAGGCCGATGATCGACTGGTTGCCTTCGAGGATCTGGTTGGCGACGTTCTCCATCACCAGCGGCTGCAGGGCCGGATCCTTGTTGGAGTTGGCGTGGCTGCAATCGACCATGATGTTGGCCTTGATCTTGGCCTTGGCCAGGTCCTGCTCGCACAGGGCGACGCTGACCGAGTCATAGTTGGGCTTGCCGTTGCCGCCGCGCAGCACCACGTGGCCATAGGCATTGCCCTTGGTGGTGACGATGGACACGCCGCCTTCCTGGTTGATCCCCAGGAAACGGTGCGGCTTGGAGACCGACTGCAGGGCATTGATGGCCACGGTCAGGCCGCCGTCGGTGCCGTTTTTGAAACCGACCGCCGAGGACAGGCCCGAGGCCATTTCCCGGTGGGTCTGGGATTCGGTGGTACGGGCGCCGATGGCCGACCAACTGATCAGGTCCTGCAGGTACTGCGGGGAAATCGGGTCGAGGGCCTCGGTGGCGGTGGGCAGGCCCATTTCGGCCAGGTCCAGCAGCAGCTTGCGACCGATGTGCAGACCGTCCTGGATCTTGAAGGAGTCATCCAGGTAAGGGTCGTTGATCAGGCCTTTCCAGCCGACGGTGGTGCGCGGCTTCTCGAAGTACACGCGCATGACCAGGTACAGGGTGTCGGAAACTTCTTCGGCCAGCACCTTCAGGCGCTCGGCGTACTCATGGGCGGCTTTGATGTCGTGGATGGAGCAGGGGCCCACCACGACGAACAGTCGATGGTCCTTGCCGTCGAGGATGTTGCGCACCACTTCTCGGCCGGCAGTCACGGTCTGCAGGGCCTTGGCGCTGAGGGGGAGTTCCTTCTTGAGCTGATCGGGGGTGATCAAGGTCTCGTTGGAGGCAACGTTAAGGTCGTCGATCGGTAAATCAGCCATCGTGTTACTCGTCAGGTCACGGGTGCCGGCCGCCAGCAATCCCCGTGCGGCCCAGCAGCAAGATTGTTCGCAACGGGGAGCCGAACCTTAGCGCGTTACAAGGTGGCTCGACAATGGGCTTTCCCCCGCCGGTACGGGGTTTTTACGGCCAAGGCGCGTTTTATTTGCAAGGTGGCGCGGCTAGGTAAGGGGCAAGCTAACGTGCGCTGATGGTTCTGCGTTCGAAACCCGAGGCGTTTAGGTGTAAAAACCCAGTATCCAGATTTCGGACAAGGAGCGTGTGTGGTCACTCATAACCCACGTATCGGCATCATCGGTAGCGGTGCCATCGGTGGTTTCTATGGGCTCATGCTCGCGCGGGCCGGTTTCGATGTGCACTTTCTGCTGCGCAGTGAATACAACATCGTGAATGAGCAAGGCATGGCGGTGGACAGCGCGGTTTACGGTCAGTTGCATATGAAGGTTCAGGCCTACGCCTCGGCCGCCGACATGCCACCCTGCGACTGGTTGTTGGTAGGGGCCAAGGCCACCAGCAACCGAGAGCTTGCACCGCTGATCATCCAGGCTGCAGCCCCAGGAGCCAAGGTGGTGTTGTTGCAAAATGGCCTGGGCGTGGAGGCGCAATTGCGCCCGTCACTGCGCGCTGATATGCACCTGCTTGGCGGCCTGTGCTTCATCTGCGTCAACCGTCAGGCACCTGCGGTGGTGCGCCACCAGGCGCTGGGCACCGTCAACCTGGGTTACCACAGTGGCCCGGCCGAGGATGCGGGCGCCGCTGTTGTTGCCCAAGGGGCGGCGCTGTTCCAGGCGGCAGGCATCGACTCCCAGGCCATGGATGACCTCGATCAGGCTCGTTGGCAGAAGCTTGTGTGGAATGTGCCTTATAACGGTCTCTCGGTTCTGCTGCAGGCCAGCACCACGGCGCTGATGACGGACCCGGACAGCCGTGACCTGGTGCGCGCGCTGATGGCTGAAGTCGTGCAGGGCGCCCGGGCCTGCGGGCATGTCTTGCCGGAAGGTTACGCCGAGCAACTGTTCAACCTCACCGAAAAGATGCCCGACTATTGGCCGAGCATGTACCACGACCATGTGCTGCGGCGGCCGCTCGAGTTGCAGGCGATCTACGCCGAACCGCTGGCGCGCGCGCAAGCGGTCGGGTGCCGGTTGCCGCGGATGCAGATGCTGTACCAGGCCCTGGCCTTCACCGACCGTCACAATCGCAACGTCTGATTCCGCGCAGGCCACGTGCGCAGCGCGCCGGACGGCAGAGCGGCTGTACGCGGCGCTGCTAAGCTGAACCTTGCTCTGCCGTAACGGCAGTCGAGGAGGTCGAATGATTCATTCCATGCTGTATGCCACCGACCTCGGTGTATACGCGCCTTTTGTCATGCAGCACGCCTTGGCCCTGGCCCGGACCTTCAACGCAGAGCTGTACGTGATCCATGCGGTGGAGCCCATGGGGCAGTTCGCCGAATCCCTGCTGCAAAGCTACCTCGACGAGCAGACCCTGGACGAACTGCACAGCGAAGGCGTCAATACAGTGATGGCCAACATCGAACAGCGGGTGTTGGAAAACTTTCGTGACGAATTAGGTGAGGAGGCGGACCTGGCCTTGATCCGAGCGGTCAGGGTGCGTCAAGGAGACCCGGCCCAGGTGATCATCGAACAGGCTCAGCGCTTGAGTGTCGACCTATTGATCTTCGGCAGCCACAGTCAGGGGGCAGGGGTGGATGTGCCGATCGGTCGCACCGCCGCGCGGTTGCTGCAGTTGTCGCCGGTGCCGGTCTACATGGTGCCGTTGGCGCAGCATTTGGGGCGTAGGAAGGGTTGAAACAGGGGGTAGGTCAAATCCAGGGCATGTAACAAAATAGTTCTAGTTTTATTTCGAGAACCACTAATATAGTTATATCTCATCGCTGCCTGCTGCCGGTGACCTACCGCTGATCCGAGGGAAACCTATGAAGCTTCAACAACTGCGCTACATCTGGGAAGTGGCGCACCACGACCTCAACGTCTCCGCGACAGCGCAGAGCCTCTACACCTCCCAGCCCGGGATCAGCAAACAGATCCGCCTGCTCGAGGACGAGCTCGGCGTCGAGGTCTTCGCCCGCAGCGGCAAGCACCTGACACGCGTCACCCCTGCCGGTGAGCGCATCATCAACACCGCTGGCGAGATCCTGCGCAAGGTCGAGAGCATCAAGCAGATCGCCCAGGAGTTCTCCAACGAGAAGAAGGGCACCCTGTCCATCGCCACCACCCACACCCAGGCGCGTTATGCGCTGCCACCGGTGATCAGCAGTTTCATCAAGCAGTACCCGGAAGTCGCCCTGCACATGCACCAGGGCTCGCCCATGCAGATCGCCGAGATGGCCGCCGACGGCACCGTCGATTTTGCGATCGCCACCGAGGCGCTGGAGCTGTTCGGCGACTTGATCATGATGCCGTGCTACAAGTGGAACCGCTGCGTGGTGGTGCCGCAGGGCCATCCGCTGACCAAGCTGCCGAAACTGACCCTCGAGGCGGTCGCCGAGTACCCGATCGTGACCTACGTGTTCGGCTTTACCGGGCGTTCCAAGCTGGACGAGGCGTTCAACCATCGTGGCTTGACGCCGAAAGTGGTGTTCACCGCCGCTGACGCCGACGTCATCAAGACCTACGTACGCCTGGGCCTGGGCGTGGGCATCGTGGCCAAGATGGCCGTGGACACCAAGCTTGACAGCGACCTGGTGGCCCTGGATGCCAGCGAACTGTTCGAGGCCAGCATCACCAAGATCGGCTTCCGCCGTGGCACCTTCCTGCGGGGCTTCATGTGCGACTTCATCGAGAAGTTCGCCCCCCACCTGACCCGCGAAGTGATGGCCAAGGCCATCCAGTGCCATAACAAACAAGAGCTCGAGGAGTTGTTCGAAGGCGTCGAGCTGCCCGTGCACTGAGTCTTCGAGGCACAAAAAAACCGGCCATCGCGCCGGTTTTTTTGTATCTGGTGAAATCAGGCTTTGGTGATCAGGTTGCCGGCGTGCAGGCCGCATTCCTTCTGGGTCGACTCTTCCCACCACCAGCGCCCTTCACGTTCGTGCTGATTGGGGAGCACAGGACGGGTGCACGGCTCGCAGCCGATACTGATGAAACCGCGCTCATGCAGGCTGTTGTAGGGCAATTCGAGCATGCGGATGTAGCCCCAGACTTCCTCGCTGGTCATCTGTGCCAGCGGGTTGAACTTGTACAGGGTGTGCTCGGGCGTGGAGAACGCCGTGTCGACTTCCAGTGCCGCCACCTGACTGCGAGTGCCGGGGCTCTGGTCGCGACGCTGGCCGGTGGCCCAGGCGCTCACGGTGGCCAGTTTGCGGCGCAATGGCTCGATCTTGCGGATACCGCAGCACTCGCCATGGCCGTCCTTGTAGAAGCTGAACAGGCCCTTTTCCTTGACGAAGGGGTCGAGCAGGGCACGGTCGGGGCTGAGGATCTCGATCGGCAGGTTGTACTGCTCGCGGACCTGATCGATGAAGCGGTAGGTCTCCGGGTGCAGGCGACCGGTGTCGAGGCTGAACACCTTGACCTGCTTGTTCAGCTTCCAGGCCATGTCGACCAGCACCACATCCTCGGCGCCACTGAAGGAAATCCACAGGTCGTCGCCGAAATGCTCGAAGGCAAGTTTGAGGATGTCCTGGGGGGACTTGTTGGCGTAGGTCGCGGCCAGGGCAGCGACGTCGAAGGGTTGGCTCATCAGGCGGTTTCCATCGTGTGTGTGGCGCTGTGCGCTCGTAGTGAGCCGATGGTAACAAAAAATGGCCGGGTAGACGTTTGCCTTGAAGCGCCTCTTCGCGGGTAGAGCCGTTCTCTCAGGGGCGGTGGACGCCGGTGGGAGTGGGGTTGCCCGCGAAGAAAGCGCCATCGATCACAAGCCTTGCAGGGTCTCCATCAGCACCCGCACCTTGGCGATGGATTCTTCGTACTCGGCCTGCCACTCGGAGTCGGCCACCACCGCGCCACCGCCCCAGCAACAGACCTGACCTTCCTTGACCAGCAGGCTGCGGATGGCAATGGAGCTGTCCATCTCGCCCCGTACGTCCAGGTACAGCAGCGAGCCGCAGTACAGCGCGCGGCGTGTCGGCTCCAGTTCATCGATGATCTGCATGGCGCGAATCTTCGGAGCGCCGGTGATCGAACCACCCGGGAAGCTGTCGCCGATCAGGTCCAGGGCATCTTTGCCGGCGGCCAAGCGGCCGGTGATGCTGCTGACCAGATGGTGGACGTTGGGGTAGCTCTCCAGGCTGAACAGCTCGGGCACCTTGACCGAGCCGATCTGGCAGGTGCGCCCTAGGTCGTTGCGCAGCAGGTCGACGATCATCAGATTTTCCGAGCGATCCTTGGGGCTGTTCTGCAGTTCGGCGGCGTTGCGTGCGTCCTCCTGCGGATCGGCGGAACGAGGGCGGGTGCCTTTGATCGGCCGGGTTTCCACCTCGCCCTGGCTGACCTTGATGAAGCGCTCTGGCGAGAAACTCAGCAAGGCGCTGCCATCGGCCAGTTGCTGATAGCCGGAAAATGGTGTCGGGCAGGCTTTGCGCAGGGCCTGGTAGGCACGCCACGGGTCGCCTTGGCAGGGAGCGCGGAAGCGTTGCGTCAGGTTGATCTGGTAGCAGTCGCCGGCCTGGATGTACTGCTGGACCTTGTCGAACGCGCTGCGGTACTGGGCAGGTTGCAGGTCACCGCGCATCGGGGCGAGCAACGTGAAGTTGCCTGTTTCGGTGGTGTCGGGTGTTTCGAACAGCTGGATCAGGCGGCTGCGTTCGGCGGCTGCGAGGCTTGGGTGGAACACCAGTTGCGTAGTCCCGCGCTGGTGATCGCTGACCATGGCCCAGGCATACAGGCCCAGTTGTGCCTCGGGCAGGCCGAGATCGTCCTGGGCCAGGCTTGGCAGTTGCTCCAGGCGTCGGCCGAAGTCATAGCTCAGATAACCGATCAGGCCGCCGGCAAACGGCAGCTGGACGCCGTCGGGCAACGTTGCGTGGCCCAGAGCAGCCAGGGCGTCGCGCAGGCGTTGCAGATAGGCTCGGCCATCTTCCCCGACCCCGGCTTGCAGGTGCTGCACCGGCCAGGCGCTGAGCAAGTCGAAGCGACCGCGCTCGGCGCCAGGACGGGCACTGTCGAGCAGGATCGCGCCCGGGGCCTGACGCAGGCGGGCGAAATGGACGGCGGGGTCGAGCTGGTAGGGCAGGGGGTGGAGCGTACAGGTTGGCATCAGAGTGGACGGCGATGACAAAGCGAGGAGGGGGATTGTATTCGCCTGCGGGACAAGCGCAAAGCTGCCAGACCGAGAAGATGTTGGTTCGTTCGCAGGTAGCCCGTTCCCACAGAAGAAGCGCTTGCACTGTGGGAGCGGGCGAAACCTGCGATGGGCTGCAAGGCAGCCCCCGAGGGTTATTGCGGATGAACGTGACCGAACAGACCTTGGGACACGCGCACGCGCTGCTCGGCAGTTTCCTTCACGCCGTCTTTGGCCAGCGCTTCCAGGTGCGCCTCGATGGCATGGGTACGCTGGGTCAGGCCGCAGTCGTTGGCGATCTGGATGTTCAGGCCCGGGCGGGCGTTGAGCTCGAGAATCAGCGGGCCTTTGTCCTGGTCCAGGACCATGTCGACCCCGATGTAGCCCAGGCCGCACAGCTCGTAACAGCTGGCTGCCAGCTTCATGAAGCCATCCCAGTTCGGCAGTTGCACGCCGTCCACCGCGTTGGTGGTGTCCGGGTGCTTGCTGATGATCTTGTTCAGCCAGGTACCGCGCAGGGTCAGGCCGGTGGCCAGGTCCACGCCCACCCCGATCGCGCCTTGGTGCAGGTTGGCCTTGCCGCCGGACTGGCGGGTCGGCAGGCGCAGCATAGCCATCACCGGGTAGCCCATCAGCACGATGATGCGGATGTCCGGCACACCTTCATAGCTGATGCTCTTGAAGATCTGGTCCGGGGTGACCCGATACTCGATCAGCGCACGATCGCGGTGCCCGCCAAGCGAATAGAGCCCGGTGAGGATGCTGGAGATCTGGTGTTCGATCTCCTCGTGGCTGATGATCTTGCCCGACACCGTGCGGTAGCGGTCCTCGAAACGATCGGCGATGACCATGATGCCGTCACCACCGGCCCCTTGGGCCGGCTTGATGACGAAATCGTTGCGATTGCCGATGATCTGGTCGAGTTTTTCGATCTGCTTTTCGGTCTCGATGATGCCGTACATCTCCGGCACATGGATGCCGGCCTTGATCGCACGCTCCTTGGTGATGATCTTGTCATCGACGATCGGGTACAGGTGGCGCTTGTTGTACTTCAGGACATAGTCCGCATTGCGCCGGTTGATACCCATGATGCCCCGGGCCTCCAGGGCTTTCCAGGTCTTGATCAGTCCGAACATCAGGCGTCAGCCTTCACGAAAGCCTTGAAGCGAACGAGCTCGGTCAGGCGGTAGCCGCGGTAGCGACCCATCGCCAGCATGAAGCCCACCAGAATCAGCAGAACGGCCGGGAAGGTGAACACGAAGTACACCAGCTCTGGCACCATCATCAGCAGATGCGCCAGCGAAGCGGCGAACAGGGTGCCGATGGCCACCTTCATGGCATGGCCACCGCCACGCTCTTCCCAGGTGATCGACAAGCGCTCGATGGTCATGGTCAGGATCACCATCGGGAACAGGGCTACCGACAGGCCGCGCTCCAGGCCCAGCTTATGGCTGAACAGGCTGATGGCGGCGATCAGTACCACGACGAAGGTCAGCACCACCGACAGGCGTGGCAGCATCTGCAGCTTCAGGTGTTCAAGGTAAGAGCGCAGCGACAGGCCCAGGGCGGTGATCACCGTGAACAGCATGATGCCGAAGCCCAGTTGGGTTTCGCGGAAGGCCAGGGCGATCAGCACCGGAGTGAAGGTGCCGAGGGTCTGGATGCCGATCAGGTTGCGCAGCACCAGGATCACCAGTACGCCGATCGGGATCATCACCATGATCATGAAAGTCTGCTGGGTCTGCAGGGGCAGGCCGTACAGGGAGTATTCCAGGAAATCGGCGTCGGTGTTCTCGTCGGTCAGCTTGGCCAGGCGGATGGCGTTCATCTCGCTGTTGTTCATGCTGAAGGTGACGTTGGCCTTCTTGCCGCCATCGACGGTGATCAGATTGTCGTCACCGGTCCACCACAGCAGGCGATCGCTGGGCAGGCCCTGTTCGCCGGTATCGGGGTTGAAGTAGAGCCAGTCGTTGCCGTTGAAGCTGCGCAGCCACAGCTCAGGCGTTTGCGGGGTGTCGGCCACCAGGCGGATGGTGTGGACCTTTTCCATCGGCACGTGGGCGATGGACAGCAGCAGGTCGATGACCTGGGCTTTCTTCATCGACGAGGTATCGCCGGCCAGCAGCAGCTTGACGTTGTCGTCGTTGAGGTTGTTGACCCGCTTGATGGTCTCGCTGACGAAGGTCTCGACGTCGGCCGAGTGCTGGCGGATCGGCGCCATCAGGGCTTCGGCGGCGATCTTCTCCGGGCCTTCGACGGCCAGGCTGTCGCGGAAGGTCGGACCTTTGACCGTGGTCTTCTCGTTGCTGTAGCGCTTGGTCAGGACCAGGCGGTAGTAGAGGGTCTGGTTGCCGCTGGCGCGGCGGGCCGACCAGGTCACCTTGCGGTTGCCGTCGGCGCGGTTGACGCTCACCCCATAGTTGTTGGAGATGAAGCTCTCGTTGAGGCTGACATAGTCACGGTTCAGCGGTGGCACGAACATCTGCACCTTGACCGGGTCCTTCGGGTTGGCGACGAACTCGACCTTGGCGTCGATGTTCCACAAATCGTCGGTCTCGTCCTCGGTCACCGGGATGCCGAGAATGAAGATCTGATAGGCCGTGACCAGCACGCCCAGGAGCACCAGGACGGTGATCAGGACTTTCAGGTGAAGGGTAAGAGAGCGCATCGGAATTACTCTGCGGTGGGAGCTTTGGTGGCGCAGGCAGGTTTGCCGGCCGCGTATTTAAGGCTTGGGTCGACCAGCGCGTCAAAGTGCTTGAGCGCCTCGGAGCCAATGAGCAACGGGAACTGGAAGGCACTGCGGTCGGTGAGGTTGACCTCGATGGTGCGTCGGGCGTGGCCCATGCAGATATCCAGTTCGATGACCGGGCGGGCGGTGTAGGCCTTGCCTTCGTCCGGATTGTAGTCGCCGGCCCGGCGCTTGATCTTGCTGACGCGGGCCAAGGGGCGTTCGATCGGATGCGAATGGGCGGCATCGATGGCCAGGTAGAAGCGGACCCAGCTTTCGCCGTTGCGCTTGAAACGCTTGATGTCACGGGCGCTCAGCGACGCGGTCTTGGCGCCAGTGTCGAGTTTGGCCGCCACTTCCAGGTCGAGGTCGGAAAGGCGGGCATATTCGTTCAGGCCATACACGGTCTTTTCTCCCGCCTGGCCAAGGGCCGGCAGCAGAGCGAGGCATAACAGCAATGAAGCGGGTGTAAGTCTCATAAATCCTGGCGCGGTGCTGTGCGGGTTCGGGGCAAGGCGACTGGCAAGTACTGCGCAAGCTTCCTCGTTCATCTGTCAACACGCTGAAGAGGTTGGCAGACACACTATCCATACTCCCTTGGGAGGCGCGGCATTCTATCACGCCAATGGTTCGACGCCAGCGCGCCGCGATCTGACAGCGGGTGTGTCGAGTAAGTTCGTTCTTAGACAATTGTCGACAATATTGATTTTGTCTTTGACTCCATTGCGCTGTTTAGCTAGCTTTGGCGCTATTGAAACGCAAGGTGTCGACAATATGTTGGATGCAAGCCAAGCGCTCCTGTCTATGTCGGATGAGTCGGAAACGCTCTCGGAGAACGTCTTCCGGCGGATCCAGGCGGCCATCGTCAAAGGCGAGATCGCCCCGGGCAGCAAAATTTCCGAGCCGGAACTGGCGCGCACCTACGGGATCAGCCGTGGTCCGCTGCGCGAGGCCATCCACCGCCTGGAAGGGCAGCGCCTGCTGGTGCGCGTCCCTCATGTGGGCGCTCGGGTGGTGTCGCTCAACCATGCCGAACTGATCGAGCTGTACGAAATCCGCGAATCGCTCGAAGGCATGGCCTGTCGTCTGGCTGCCGAGCGTATGAGCCTAGCCGACATCGACGAGTTGCGCCGGGTGCTGGATACCCATGAGCGCGATGCGGCATTCCAGGCCGGTGTGGGTTACTACCAGCAGGAAGGCGACTTCGACTTCCACTACCGGATCATCCAGGGCAGCGGCAACCAGACCCTGGTCAAGATGCTCTGCGGCGAGTTGTACCAACTGGTGCGCATGTACCGCATACAGTTCTCCGCGACGCCCAACCGCCCGCGCCAGGCGTTTGCCGAACACCACCGTATCCTCGATGCCATCGCCGACCGTGACGGCGAGCTGGCCGAACTCCTGATGCGTCGCCACATCGGCGCGTCCAAGCGCAACATCGAGCGTCACTACCAAGGCGCCGACAACAATAGCCCACGAGGTGAGTCATGACTTTGAAGAGCACGCCCGGCCAACGTTTCCGCGACGCGGTCGCCGCCGAACATCCGTTGCAGGTGGTCGGGACCATCAATGCCAACCATGCCCTGCTGGCCAAGCGTGCCGGCTTCAAGGCCATTTACCTCTCTGGTGGCGGTGTCGCCGCAGGCTCTCTGGGCCTGCCTGACCTGGGCATCAGCGGCCTGGATGACGTGCTGACCGACGTACGCCGGATCACCGACGTGTGCGACCTGCCGCTGCTGGTGGATGTCGACACCGGTTTCGGGGCTTCGGCCTTCAACGTGGCCCGTACCGTGCGTTCGATGATCAAGTTCGGCGCGGCGGCCATCCATATCGAAGACCAGGTCGGCGCCAAGCGTTGTGGCCATCGCCCCAACAAGGAAATCGTCACCCAGCAGGAAATGGTCGACCGCATCAAGGCCGCGGTGGACGCCCGTACCGATGACAGCTTCGTGATCATGGCCCGTACCGACGCCTTGGCAGTCGAAGGCCTGAACGCCGCGCTGGATCGCGCCGCAGCCTGCATCGAGGCCGGTGCCGACATGATCTTCCCGGAAGCGATCACCGAGCTTTCGATGTACAAGACCTTCGCCGATCGTGTGAAGGCACCGATCCTGGCCAACATTACCGAGTTCGGCGCTACGCCGCTGTACACCACCGAAGAGCTGGCCTCGGTCGACGTGTCGTTGGTGCTATACCCTCTGTCGGCCTTCCGCGCCATGAACAAGGCGGCTGAGAACGTCTACACCGCGCTGCGCCGCGACGGTACCCAGAAGAATGTTGTCGATACCATGCAGACCCGCATGGAGCTCTACGATGCCATCGGGTACCACGCCTTCGAGCAAAGCCTCGATGCGCTGTTCGCCCAGAAGAAAGGCTGAAGGTTCGAGCCCTGTGCAGGAGCGAGTGGCCTGTTCATGGGTAAACCCGTTCCTACAGTACTCGCTGAAGCATGAATGATGCGCCGGACTCGTAGGGGCGGGTTTCACCCGCGAAGAGGCCGGTACAGGCAACCGAATTAGCCAGCAAGATTTCGATAACAAATTCAAGAAAGGAGAACACCCCATGGCCGAAGCAAAAGTACTCAGCGGTGCAGGCCTGCGTGGCCAGGTGGCCGGGCAGACCGCGCTGTCGACCGTTGGCCAGGCCGGTGCTGGTCTGACCTACCGTGGCTACGATGTTCGTGACCTGGCCGCCGGTGCCGAATTCGAAGAAGTCGCCTATCTGCTGCTGTACGGCGAGCTGCCGAGCAAGGCAGAGGTAGCCGAGTACAAACGCAAGCTCAAAGGCCTGCGCGACCTGCCTCAGGCCCTCAAGGAAGTGCTCGAGCGCATCCCGCGCGATGCCCACCCGATGGACGTGATGCGCACTGGTTGCTCGGTGCTGGGGACCCTGGAGCCTGAGCTGACCTTCGAGGCCCAGCGCGAGAAGACCGACCGCCTGCTGGCCGTCTTCCCGGCGATCATGTGCTACTGGTACCGCTTCACCCACCATGGCGTGCGCATCGACTGCACCAGCGACGAAGACACCCTGGGTGGCCACTTCCTGCACCTGCTGCACGGCAAGAAACCGAGCGAGCTGCACGTCAAAGTGATGAACGTCTCGCTGATCCTCTACGCCGAGCACGAATTCAACGCCTCGACCTTCACTGCCCGCGTCTGCGCCTCGACCCTGTCGGACTTGTATTCGTGCATCACCGCCGCCATCGGTTCGCTGCGCGGCCCGCTGCACGGGGGGGCCAACGAAGCGGCCATGGAGCTGATCGAGCGCTTCCAGAGCCCGCAGGAGGCCGTTGCCGAGCTGCTGCGCATGCTCGAGCGCAAGGACAAGATCATGGGCTTCGGTCATGCGATCTACAAAGAGTCCGACCCGCGTAACGAGGTGATCAAGGGCTGGTCGAAGCAGTTGGCTGACGAGGTGGGTGATACCGTGCTGTACCCGGTCTCCGAGGCAATCGACAAGACCATGTGGGAGCAAAAACGCCTGTTCCCGAACGCTGACTTCTACCACGCCTCGGCGTACCACTTCATGGGTATCCCGACCAAGCTGTTCACCCCGATCTTCGTCTGCTCGCGCCTGACCGGCTGGGCCGCGCATGTCTTCGAGCAGCGCGCCAACAACCGCATCATCCGCCCGAGCGCCGAGTATGTCGGCGTCGAGCAGCGCAAGTTCGTGCCGATCGAGCAGCGCTGAAACAGGGCGCTGCGCGTTCCCAGCAGGAGTGGGGCAAGCCCGCTCCTGCTGGGGCGGTGCCCGCTTAGGTAAACCGTGACCGAGCCTGATAACGATATGAACACCGCATTTCGCAAGAACCTGCCAGGCACCGACCTGGACTACTTCGACGCCCGCGCGGCAGTCGAAGCGATCAAGCCCGGCGCCTACGATGGCCTGCCGTACACATCCCGCGTGCTCGCCGAGAACCTGGTGCGCCGTTGCGACCCGGCGACCCTGAACGCCTCCCTGGAACAGCTGATCGAACGCAAGCGCGATCTGGACTTCCCATGGTTCCCTGCGCGCGTGGTCTGCCACGACATTCTCGGGCAGACCGCCCTGGTCGACCTGGCAGGCCTGCGTGATGCCATTGCCGACAAAGGCGGCGATCCGGCCCAGGTCAACCCGGTGGTGCCGGTGCAATTGATCGTCGACCACTCCCTGGCGGTGGAATGCGGTGGCTTCGACCCGCAGGCGTTCGAGAAGAACCGTGCCATCGAAGATCGCCGCAACGAAGACCGTTTCCACTTCATCAACTGGACCAAGAAAGCGTTCAAGAACGTCGACGTGATCCAGCCGGGCAACGGCATCATGCACCAGATCAACCTGGAGAAGATGTCGCCGGTCATTCACAACGACCGTGGCGTGGCCTACCCGGACACCTGCGTCGGTACCGACAGCCACACCCCGCACGTCGATGCCTTGGGTGTGATCGCCATCGGTGTCGGTGGCCTGGAAGCCGAGAACGTCATGCTCGGTCGCGCCTCCTGGATGCGCCTGCCGGAAATCGTCGGCGTCGAGCTGACCGGCAAGCTGCAGCCGAACATCACCGCCACTGACCTGGTACTGGCCCTGACCGAGTTCCTGCGCAAGCAGAAAGTGGTCGGCGCCTATCTGGAATTCCACGGCGAAGGTGCCCGCGCGCTGACCCTGGGGGATCGCGCCACCATTTCCAACATGGCACCGGAGTACGGCGCGACGGCGGCGATGTTCGCCATCGACCAGCAAACCATCGATTACCTCAAGCTGACCGGCCGCGAAGAGCAGCAGGTCAAGCTGGTGGAAACCTATGCCAAGGCCACTGGCCTGTGGGCCGACACTTTGGCCAAGGCCGAATACGAGCGTGTACTGAGCTTCGACCTGTCGAGCGTGGTGCGCAACATGGCCGGCCCGTCCAACCCGCATGCCCGGGTCGCTACCAGCGACCTGGCCGCCAAGGGGATCGCCGGTGCTTGGGAGGAAGTCCCCGGGCAGATGCCCGACGGTGCGGTGATCATCGCTGCCATCACCAGTTGCACCAACACCAGCAACCCGCGCAACGTGATCGCTGCAGGCTTGTTGGCGCGCAATGCCAACAAGCTGGGCCTTGCGCGTAAGCCGTGGGTCAAATCCTCTCTGGCACCCGGCTCCAAGGCCGTGCAGTTGTACCTGGAAGAAGCCGGGCTCGAGAAGGAGCTGGAGCAACTGGGCTTTGGCATCGTCGCCTTCGCCTGCACCACCTGCAACGGCATGTCCGGCGCGCTCGATCCGAAGATCCAGCAGGAAATCATCGATCGCGACCTGTACGCCACCGCCGTGCTGTCGGGCAACCGTAACTTCGACGGGCGCATCCATCCTTACGCCAAGCAGGCCTTCCTGGCGTCCCCGCCTCTGGTGGTGGCCTACGCCATCGCCGGCACCATCCGCTTCGATATCGAGAAGGACGTGCTGGGCGTGGTTGATGGCAAGGAAATCCGCTTGAAGGACATCTGGCCGAGCGATGCGGAAATCGACGCCGTGGTCCAGGCGGCGGTCAAGCCGGAGCAGTTCCGCAAGGTCTACATCCCGATGTTCGCCATCGAGCAGGACACCGGGCCGAAGGTTGCGCCGCTGTACGACTGGCGTCCGATGAGCACCTACATCCGCCGTCCGCCGTACTGGGAAGGTGCCCTGGCTGGCGAGCGTACCCTGCGTGGCATGCGCCCGCTGGCGGTGCTGCCGGACAACATCACCACCGACCACCTGTCGCCATCCAACGCCATCATGCTCGACAGCGCTGCGGGCGAGTACCTGGCGAAAATGGGCCTGCCGGAGGAGGACTTCAACTCCTACGCCACCCACCGTGGTGACCACCTGACCGCTCAGCGCGCCACCTTCGCCAACCCCAAGCTGTTCAACGAAATGGTGCGCAAGGAAGACGGCAGCGTGAAGCAGGGCTCGCTGGCGCGCATCGAGCCGGAAGGCAAAGTGACTCGCATGTGGGAAGCGATCGAGACCTACATGGAGCGCAAGCAGCCGCTGATCATCGTCGCTGGCGCCGACTACGGCCAGGGCTCGTCCCGTGACTGGGCGGCCAAGGGCGTACGTCTGGCCGGGGTCGAGGCGATCGTCGCCGAAGGCTTCGAGCGTATCCACCGTACCAACCTGGTAGGCATGGGCGTGTTGCCGCTGGAGTTCCTCCCGGGTACCAACCGCAAGACCCTGGACCTGGATGGCAGCGAGACCTACGACGTGCTCGGAGCGCGTACTCCGCGCGCGACCCTGACCCTGGTGGTGACCCGTCGTAATGGCGAGCGTCTCGAGGTGCCGGTGACCTGCCGTCTGGATACCGCCGAAGAGGTGTCGATCTACGAGGCCGGTGGTGTGCTGCAGCGCTTTGCCCAGGACTTCCTGGAAGCGACCGCCTAAACAGGAGCAGCACGGTCCTTGTGGGAGCGGGTTTACCCGCGAATGCGTTCGATCAGGCAACACTGTTGCTCGTGCTCACGCTTTCGCGAGTGAACGTGCTCCGACGGGGTCCTGCAAACAGGAATTCGAATATGGCACATGTACCGCAAGTAAAGATTCCCGCCACGTACATCCGTGGCGGCACCAGCAAAGGCGTGTTCTTCCGCCTGCAAGACCTTCCTGAGCGAGCCCAGCAACCGGGCCCGGCGCGCGATGCGCTGCTGCTGCGGGTGATCGGTAGCCCCGATCCTTACGGCAAGCAGATCGACGGCATGGGCGGCGCTACCTCCAGCACCAGCAAGACCGTGATTCTCGCGCGTAGCACTCGCCCTGAGCATGACGTCGACTACCTGTTCGGCCAGGTCTCCATCGACAAGGCGTTCGTCGACTGGAGCGGCAACTGCGGCAACCTGTCCGCCGCCGTCGGCTCCTTCGCCATCAGCGCCGGTCTGGTGGATGCCGCGCGCATCCCGCGCAACGGCGTCGCCACTGTGCGCATCTGGCAGGCCAATATCGGCAAGACCATCATCGCCCATGTGCCGATCACCGAAGGTGAGGTGCAGGAAACCGGCGATTTCGAGCTCGACGGTGTGACCTTCCCGGCCGCCGAGGTGCAGTTGGAGTTCCTCGATCCGGCCGCCGATGAAGACGGTGAGGGTGGCGCGATGTTCCCCACCGGCAATCTGGTGGACGATCTGGAGGTACCGGGCGTCGGGACCTTCAAGGCGACCTTGATCAATGCCGGGATCCCGACCATCTTCGTCAATGCCGCCGACATTGGTTACACCGGCACTGAGCTGCAGGACGCGATCAACGGCGACCCTGCCGCGCTGACGCGTTTCGAGACCATCCGCGCCTATGGCGCCGTGCGCATGGGGCTGATCGAAGACGTCGACCAGGCGGCTGGGCGCCAGCACACGCCGAAGGTCGCCTTCGTCGCGCCGCCGGTGTCGTACACCGCGTCCAGTGGCAAGGCTGTCGAGGCAGGCGATGTCGACCTGCTGGTGCGTGCGTTGTCGATGGGCAAGCTGCACCACGCCATGATGGGCACCGCAGCGGTGGCGATCGGCACGGCGGCGGCCATCCCAGGCACGCTGGTCAACCTCGCCGCAGGCGGCGGTGAGCGCAGTGCCGTGCGTTTCGGTCATCCCTCCGGGACCTTGCGGGTGGGGGCAGAGGCGCGCAAGGTGGACGGTGAATGGACCGTGACCAAAGCGATCATGAGCCGTAGTGCTCGCGTGTTGATGGAGGGCTGGGTGCGCGTGCCTGGCGATAGCTTCTAACACGCAATCGGCGCTCGGCTTGCGTTGAGAGGGGCCGCAGAGCGGCCCCCTATCCAAGGGAGCAGACAATGAGCGCCAACGTAGACCTCAACGACCGCCCGGACTACGACCGGGTCCTGCAGACCATCGCCGACTACGTGCTCGATTACCAGGTCGAGTCGGCCGAAGCCCTGGACACCGCCCGCAACTGCCTGATGGACACCCTGGGCTGTGGCTTGCTGGCGTTGCGTTTTCCCGAGTGCACCAAGCACCTTGGCCCTTTGGTCGAGGGCACGGTGGTGCCCCAGGGCGCTCGGGTGCCCGGCACCAGCTACCGGCTGGACCCGGTCAAGGCCGCCTGGGACATCGGTTGTATCGTGCGCTGGCTGGACTACAACGACACCTGGCTGGCCGCCGAGTGGGCTCATCCCTCTGACAATCTGGGCGGCATTCTCGCGGTCGCCGACCACCTATCGCAAAAGCGCGTGGCCAATGGCGAGCCGCCATTGACCATGCGCACTGTGCTCGAAGCCATGATCATGGCCCATGAGATCCAGGGGGTGCTGGCCCTGGAAAATGCTTTCAACCGCGTTGGTCTCGATCACGTGGTGCTGGTCAAGGTCGCCTCCACGGCGGTGTGCGCCAAACTGATGGGGGCCAACCGGGGGCAGTTGCTTTCGGCCCTGTCCCATGCTTTCGTCGATGGCCAGGCACTGCGCACTTACCGTCATGCGCCTAACGCCGGCTCACGCAAGTCCTGGGCGGCGGGCGATGCCTCCAGCCGAGGTGTACGCCTGGCCGATATCGCCCTGCGTGGCGAGATGGGTGTGCCCGGAGTGCTCACGGCGCCGCAATGGGGTTTTTACGATGTCTCGTTCAGCCATACCAACAAGGATCTGGCGCTCAAGCCTGCCGACCAGCGCACGTTGCGCCTGCCGCAGGCGTTTGGCAGCTATGTGATGGAGAATGTGCTGTTCAAGATCAGCTTCCCGGCGGAGTTCCACGCACAGACGGCCTGCGAGGCGGCCGTGACCTTGCACCCGCAGGTACGCAATCGTCTGCACGAAGTCGATCGCATCGTCATCGCCACCAATGAGTCGGCGATCCGCATCATCTCCAAGGTCGGCCCGTTGGCCAATGCTGCCGACCGCGATCATTGCCTGCAGTACATGACGGCGGTGCCGCTGATCTTCGGCAACCTCGTGGCCGAGCATTACGAGGATGCGTTCCACGCGGCACATCCCAGCATCGATCGTTTGCGCGAGAAGATGGAAGTGGTCGAAGAGCCACGTTTCAGCCGTGAATACCTGGAGGCCGACAAACGCTCGATTGCCAATAGCCTGCAAGTGTTCTTCAAGGACGGGACCCATACCGCGCAGGTGGTGGTGGAGTACCCGATCGGCCACCGGCGGCGGCGCGGGGAGGGCATACCACTGTTGGAGGCCAAGTTCTGGGAGAACCTGGCGACGCGATTCGTGCGTCAGCGCTGTGACGAGATCTTTGCCTTGTGCAAGGATCAGGCGAGGCTGGAAGGCACGGCGGTGCAGCGGTTTGTCGATCTCTTTGTGATTTGAGCGTGCCATGCCGGCCCCTTTGCGGGTAAGCCCGTCAAGAGGGCAAGACAGTGAATGCAAGGCCCACAAAAAAGCCCCGGCATCTCTGCCGGGGCTTCTTCTTACCGCTTGTAGCTTACAGCTTGCCGCTCATTACGCCTGGACCACTGGGATCTTGGCGTTGGCCGCCGCTTCGCGGAACTCGGCGATCTGGTCGAAGCTCAGGTAGCGGTAGACGTCGGCAGCCATGCTGTCGATGTCCTTGGCGTACTGCAGGTACTCTTCGACGGTCGGCAGTTTGCCGATGATCGAGGCAACCGCGGCCAGTTCGGCCGAAGCCAGGTAGACGTTGGTGGCGTCGCCCAGGCGGTTCGGGAAGTTACGGGTCGAGGTGGAGACCACGGTAGAACCGGTCTGTACGCGAGCCTGGTTACCCATGCACAGCGAGCAGCCTGGCATTTCCATGCGCGCACCGGCCTTGCCGTAGATGCCGTAGTAGCCTTCTTCGGTCAGCTGGTGGGCGTCCATCTTGGTTGGCGGGGCCAGCCACAGACGGGTTGGAATACCACCTTTGACCTTGTCCAGCAGCTTACCGGCAGCGCGGAAGTGGCCGATGTTGGTCATGCACGAACCGATGAACACTTCGTCAATCTTGTCGCCGGCAACGGTCGACAGCAGACGGGCGTCGTCCGGGTCGTTCGGCGCGCAGAGCACAGGCTCCTTGACGTCGGCCAAGTCGATCTCGATGACGGCGGCGTATTCGGCGTCGGCGTCGGCAGCCAGCAGCTGAGGCTTGGCCAGCCAGGCTTCCATCGCCTGGGCACGGCGCTCCAGGGTACGGGCGTCACCGTAGCCTTCGCTGATCATCCAGCGCAGCAGGGTGATGTTGGACTTCAGGTACTCGGCGATCGACTCTTCCGGCAGCTTGATGGTGCAACCGGCGGCGGAACGCTCGGCCGAGGCGTCGGACAGCTCGAAGGCTTGTTCGACGGTCAGCTCGTTCAGGCCTTCGATCTCCAGGATGCGGCCGGAGAAGATGTTCTTCTTGCCCTTCTTCTCGACAGTCAGCAGACCTTGCTGGATGGCGTAGTAAGGGATGGCGTGGACCAGGTCGCGCAGGGTGATGCCAGGCTGCAGCTTGCCCTTGAAGCGAACCAGTACCGACTCCGGCATGTCCAGCGGCATGACGCCAGTGGCAGCGGCGAAGGCGACCAGGCCGGAACCGGCCGGGAAGGAAATGCCGATCGGGAAGCGGGTGTGCGAGTCGCCACCGGTGCCGACGGTGTCAGGCAGCAGCATGCGGTTCAGCCAGCTGTGGATGATACCGTCGCCTGGACGCAGGGACACGCCGCCACGGGTGCGGATGAAATCTGGCAGGGTGTGGTGGGTGTTGACGTCGATCGGCTTCGGATAGGCAGCGGTGTGGCAGAACGACTGCATGACCAGGTCGGCGGAGAAGCCCAGGCAGGCGAGGTCTTTGAGCTCGTCGCGGGTCATCGGGCCGGTGGTGTCCTGGGAACCGACGGTGGTCATCTTCGGCTCGCAGTAGGCACCTGGGCGCACGCCCTGGCCTTCCGGCAGCCCGCAGGCGCGACCGACCATCTTCTGTGCCAGGGTGAAGCCCTTGCCGCTGTCGGCAGGCTGCTCTGGCTTCTTGAACAGGTCCGAAGCACCCAGGCCCAATTCGGCACGGGCTTTTTCGGTCAGGCCACGGCCGACGATCAGCGGGATACGGCCGCCAGCGCGGACTTCGTCCAGCAGGACTTCGGTTTTCAGCTCGAAGGTGGTGACCAGCTCGTCGCTGCCGTGACGGCGCACTTCACCTTTGAACGGGTAGACGTCGATGACGTCGCCCATGGCCAGGTTGGTGCAGTCGAATTCGATCGGCAGGGCGCCGGCGTCTTCCATGGTGTTGTAGAAGATCGGGGCGATCTTGGTGCCGAAGCAGAAGCCACCGGCGCGCTTGTTCGGCACGTAAGGGATGTCGTCGCCGAAGAACCACAGCACCGAGTTGGTGGCCGATTTACGCGAGGAACCGGTACCGACCACGTCACCGACGTAGGCGACCGGGAAGCCCTTGGCCTTGACCGCTTCGATCTGCTTGAGCGGGCCGACGGAGCCAGGTTGCTCCGGCTCGATGCCGTCACGGGCCATTTTCAGCATGGCCAGGGCGTGCAGCGGGATGTCAGGGCGCGACCAGGCGTCCGGGGCAGGGGACAGGTCGTCGGTGTTGGTTTCGCCAGGCACCTTGAACACGGTCAGGGTGTACTTTTCGGCGATTGCCGGGCGGGCGGTGAACCACTCGCCAGCAGCCCAGGAGTCCAGGACGGCCTTGGCGTGAACATTGCCGGCCTTGGCTTTTTCAGCCACGTCGTGGAAGGCATCGAACATCAGCAGGGTGTGCTTGAGCTGTTCGGCCGCGACGGCGCCCAGTTCGGCGTCATCCAGCAGCGCGACCAGCGTCTCGATGTTGTAGCCGCCTTGCATGGTGCCCAGCAGCTCGGTGGCATGCTTGCGGTCGATCAGCGGGGATTTGGCTTCGCCCTTGGCGATGGCGGAGAGGAAAGCGGCCTTGACGTAGGCGGCTTCGTCGACTCCTGGGGGAACGCGGTTGGTGATCAGGTCTACGAGGAAGGCTTCTTCGCCGGCCGGCGGGTTTTTCAGCAGCTCGACCAGGCCTGCAGTTTGTTCGGCGTTAAGCGGCTGGGGGACGATGCCCAGGGCGGCACGCTCTTCGATGTGTTTGCGGTAGGCTTCAAGCACAGTTATTACCCTCATCAGTGGTCCCTAAAGGGGAGTCCGGGACGCTCATCCAGCATTCTTTGCACCCATGCGCAATGACGGCTTTGTGGGCCGCCCAGCCAGGGTCGCAGAGAATCCTTACAGAAGCTGCTTTCAAAGTTTTACGCCTGTAGAACGGTGAGCTGATGAGGGCTGGCGCGGGCCATGCACGGTGGCATGCCCCGGCCAACGCCGTTCTACCGGATGAACTGTGCTCGTGACGCTTTGAAAACAGCTTCCAACGGACATTGGTGCCTTGAAAAGGCGGTGTGATTCTACGGCAAAAAAAGAGCGAACGTAAGGCGGCACACACGACTTTAACGAGTGACCCTGGTTAGACAAAGGGCTAACATTGCCAGGTGTTCCACCGCCAGGCCGTTGTCTGTACATGTCCAACCAGTCCATCAAAACCCCTTGCGTAGGGCTCTGCTCCACGGTCTATGGCGACCTGGTTTGCCGGGGCTGCAAGCGCTTCCACCACGAAGTGATCCACTGGAACAGCTACGACGAGGACGAAAAACGTGCCGTCTGGCAGCGCCTGGAGCAACTGCTGGTGCAGGTGATGATGGCCAAGCTGGAAGTGTTCGACAAAGAACGCCTGCGCCAGCAACTGGAGCAGCGTTCGATTCGCTTTCTGGCGCACCAGTCCGAATATTGCTGGGCCTACCAGTTGATCGCCCGAGGCGCGCGCATGATCCGGGATCTGGAAGCCTATGGCATGGCCCTGCTTCCGGAATTTCGCGACTGGGAACTGCCGCAGCTGCGCGACGCCATTGACCGGGAGTTCTTCCTGCTGTCGGAGGCGCATTACCAGCGCTACATCGCACCGTCCTTCCTCAAGCAGGCGCTGGGCTAAGCGAGCGCCTTGCCCATGGGCGCCCTGCAGGCGCCCGGTTGACCGAGGTCAGTCGCCGCTGTACTCGCAGCCGCTGGTGCAGGTTTCGTGGATACGGACCTTCGACAGCTCCGGCAGCAGAGGCTTGACCTGGTCCCAGATCCACTTGGCGATCACTTCGCTGGTGGGGTTCTCAAGGCCCGGAATGTCGTTCAAGTAGTTGTGATCCAGTTGCTCGTAGATCGGCTTGAAGATCGCCTTGATCTCGGCGAAGTCGCGGATCCAGCCGGTGTGAGGGTCGAGCGGGCCGGTCAGGTGCAGGCCGACCTTGAACGAGTGACCGTGCAGGCGACCGCATTTGTGCCCGACGGGAACGTTGGGCAGGCGGTGGGCCGATTCGAATGTAAATTCCTTGAAAATTTCCACGCTGTAGAGACTCTTGAAAACAATGCTGGCGTGCAGTTTATCAGCATGCCCGTTACAAGGCTTGCAGCTGTTCGTGCAGCCGCCCGGTGGTGATCAGCTCCAGCAGTTCATCACCCAGGCGCTGGCTCTCGGCAATGGCTTTGTACCAGTAGCGCTTGCGTGCGGGCGCATCGCCCATGAAGCGCTTGAAGTCGTTGCGGTCCGGCAGCTTGCCGTAGGGCAGTGCGGCCAGGTACTGGGGTGAGGGCGTCATCAACAGTACATTGTGCAGGCGCCTGGCATCGCCGCGGCGCCAGGGCAGGGCTTTGTCGAACCAGCCGGGTACCACTTTGTCGGTGAAGTGCGGGTAGAGCACCAGATCATCGCCCTGATAGGGCAGGTCCAGGTGATAGTCGAGCAGGCCGCCGTCGCGGTAAGTGCCGGCACCTGCGCCGGGAATGTCACGCACGCCTTCCATCACCATGGGGATCGAGCCCGAGGCGAGCAGGGCATGGCGCAGGTTGGCGAGGTCCAGGGGCAGGCAGCGCGACGGGAAATCGGTCAGCGCGTCCAGCGGCGGCGCGGCGCGCCCGTCGTGCAGGATGACGCGCTCGAAGTACCGCGCCAGGCGTGACCGGCCGAGCAAGTTGTTGGCGATCACCGAAGACAAGCCCACACCCAGGCGAGCG
The DNA here is from genome assembly GCF_048068075.1 of Pseudomonas sp. NY15354. Classification (NCBI taxonomy): domain Bacteria; kingdom Pseudomonadati; phylum Pseudomonadota; class Gammaproteobacteria; order Pseudomonadales; family Pseudomonadaceae; genus Pseudomonas; species Pseudomonas sp. NY15354. The sequence goes on along the minus strand of NZ_JBLUPV010000022.1, from coordinate 11,389 downwards.
CGATGGTCGTCGGCGAGCAGCCCGTGGCTTTTGACCACCAAGATGTTCAGGCGGTAATGCGGGTTGGCGAGGATCTGCCCGTCGCGGCCTTGCAGCAGCTCATCGAGCATGCGCGTGCAGCTTTGGCTGATCTGGGTTGGCGTCACGCCCTTGGCAAAATCCTGTTCGGTGTACAGCTCACCCAGGCGACGCAGGCCATCGACCGGATCGTTTAGGCAGGCACTGGCGAAGCGCCAGGCGCCGATCGAGGCGCCGATCAGCGCGCGTTGGCGCGCAGCCGAGGGCAGCCACTGCCCGAACAGCGCCAGGTCCAGCCCTTGGATGCCCAGAGGCTTGGGCCCGCCAGCGGCGCCTGGCAGTACGCCCACATCAGCCGCGCGCAGGCCGCGTTCGCGAATCTGGCGCAAGGCGCGTTGGCCAGCCTTGAAGGTCAGGGCAGGGTACTTGATGTGGATGGCGCTCATGACGGATCTCGCAGGCAACAAGCGGGTGATTATAGAGAGGATTGTCCGTGCCGGCCGTTTCGCGGATAGACCCGCGAAGCGGGCGCCCAAGCTGCGCTATCATGGCGCCTGCTGTTTTCAGGTTGGATTAAGGACCGCGGGGTAATCTTAACCCCGTAGACAACTTGCTGATCTCGATGGAGAGAGAACCCATGAAAACTTTGACTGCCCTGTTCACTGCCGCCGCCCTCGCTTTCGGTGCCAATGCCGCCTTCGCCAAGGACGTGCAACCTGATGAAGTGGTGAAGTTGGTCAACGCCAAGACCATCAAGTCCCTGGACGAGCTCAAGGCCGCCGCCGTGGCCAAGCACCCAGGCGCCACCGTGACCGATTCGGAGCTGGAAAACGAATACGGCCGCTACATCTACAAGGTCGAGCTGCGCGATACCCAGAACGTCGAGTGGGACGTGGACCTGGACGCCAAGACCGGTGAAGTCCTCAAGGACGAACGAGACAACTGATGCGTGAACTCCCGCGAACGGCGCGCTACCTGGCCCTGGCCCTGATGGCCGCCTGTTCGCTGGCAGGTGCCCGTGACCTGGACCAGGATGAAGCCCTCGAGCTGCGCCAGAAGGGCATCATCCTACCGTTGGAACACCTGCTCGAATCCGCCCTGGGACGCTATCCCGGGGCGCGTTTGCTGGAGGCGGAGCTTGAGGAAAAACACGACCGCTACGCGTACGAGGTCGAGTTGCTGACGCCGGCTGGCGTGGTCCGGGAGATCAAGCTCGACGCGCGTACCGGTGAGCTGCTCAAAGACGAGGAAGACGACTGAATGCGCCTGCTGCTTGTCGAGGACAATGTCCCTCTGGCCGACGAATTGATCGCCGGCCTGCAGCGCCAGGGATATGCCGTGGACTGGCTGGCCGATGGCCGTGATGCGGTGTACCAGGGCCAGAGCGAACCTTATGACCTGATCATCCTTGACCTGGGTCTGCCCGGCCTGCCAGGGCTTGAAGTATTGGGCCAGTGGCGCGCCGCCAACTTGGCCACACCGGTGCTGATCCTCACCGCGCGCGGCTCCTGGGCCGAACGGATCGAAGGGCTCAAGGCCGGTGCCGACGACTACCTGACCAAACCGTTCCACCCCGAGGAACTGCAACTGCGTATTCAGTCGCTGTTGCGTCGGGCCCGGGGCCTGGCCAACCAGCCGACGCTGGAGGCGGCCGGTCTGCACCTGGATGAAGGCCGTCAATGCGTGACCCGCGAAGGCGTCGATATCCAGCTGACGGCCGCGGAGTTTCGTCTGCTGCGCTATTTCATGCTGCACCCGCAGCAGGTGCTGTCCAAGAGCCACCTGGCCGAGCACCTGTACGACGGCGAGACCGAGCGCGACTCCAACGTGCTGGAAGTGCACGTCAACCACCTGCGTCGCAAGCTCGGCCGCAGCGTGATCGAGACGCGGCGCGGCCAGGGTTACGTGTATGCCGGGAGCGCGGCGTGAGGTCGATCCAGGCACGCCTGAGCCTTGGCCTGGTGGCCGTGCTGGTGGTGGTTGGCCTGGCCCTGGCCCAACTGAGCCTGTGGCTGTTCGAGGTCGGCTTGCAGCGTTACCTGGAAGCCGGCTTGCGCAAGGAAAGCGAGAACCTGCTGGTGGCCTTGGTGCGCGGCCCGTCGGGATTGCAGCTGGATGAGCGACGCATATCGGCGGCCTATCAGCGCCCGTTTTCGGGCTATTACTTTCGCATCGACTTCGACCAGGGCACTTGGCGCTCACGCTCGCTGTGGGACCTGGACATGCCCAAGCCTGCGGCTCCAGGGCTTGAGGACGGCCTTGAACTTGGGCCGGAGGGCCAGCAATTGCTGACCTTGCGTGCGGACTACCGGCGCCTGGGCCAGGACATCTCGATCAGTGTGGCCCAGGATTACTCCCCGGTGCGTGATGGCTTTCGTCGCATGCAGCAGATCGGTCTTGGCATGGGGTTGGTGGCGCTGGTACTGGTGCTGGTGTTGCAGCGCCTGACCGTGACCCGCTCGCTACGTCCCCTGGAGCGGGCACGCCAGCAGATCGCTCAGTTGCAGCAAGGCCAGCGCTCACAACTCGATGCCCAGGTACCCAGTGAGCTGCAACCGTTGGTGGACCAGATCAATCACCTGCTGGCGCACACCGAGGACAGCCTGCGTCGCTCGCGCAATGCCTTGGGCAACCTGGGGCATGCCTTGAAAACGCCTTTGGCGGTGCTCCTGAGCCTGGCCGCCAGCGAGCGCCTGAAAGACATGCCGGAAGTGCGCGACCAACTGCGCGAGCAGCTCGAGCAGATCCAGCAACGCCTGGCCCGTGAGCTCAACCGCGCGCGTCTGGCCGGTGATGCGCTGCCCGGTGCACAGTTCGACTGTGATGCCGAGCTGCCGGGCTTGCTCGGCACCCTGGGCATGATCCATGGCGAAGGGCTGCTGCTCGAGCGCGACGTGCCTGCGGGGTTGTTGTTGCCTTGGGATCGCGAAGACCTGCTGGAGCTGCTCGGCAACTTGCTGGACAACGCCTGCAAATGGGCCGACAGCGAGGTGCGCCTGGGCATCGCGCCGACAGTCGAGGGTTATCAGCTGTGGGTTGACGACGATGGCCCCGGCATTCCCGAAGCGGCGCGCCTGCAGGTACTGGAGCGGGGCTCGCGACTGGACGAGCAGGTCGATGGGCATGGCCTGGGCCTGGGCATCGTGCGCGATATCGTCGAGGCCTGGGAGGGGACGCTGGCGCTGCTGGAAAGCCCGTTGGGTGGTTTGCGGGTGAGTATCTCGCTGCCGCGCAAGGGGCGTTGATGAGGCCGCACCTCGATTAACTCATCATCGGCTCTGGGGAGTGGGGCCGCTTTGCGACCCATCGCAGGCTCCCACGCGAATCGCCGCAGGCCTGTATTTGCAAGTAAACCCACTGTCACAAGGTCAGCGCAGCGCCTGGCACTGCAAAAAAATTGCAGTTCAGCGGCACTTTTTTGAATTGGCCCCCTGGCCACCGCACCCGGCACAATCGCCGCCATGAAACTTCGTGTTTCCATCTCCATGGACGGAGCCATTAAGCTATTGCATTCGCAATACAAGCCCAGGCTGCTTTGGCTGGGCTTTCTTTTTAAATCAGAAGAACACGATTGACTGCCCCGATGTCTGCCTCGCGTCCCGAAAGCCGTCTGCAGCGCTTGTTGCCTGCGCCCCTGAACATCCCTCCCAAAGAATGGCTGCGTGCCGGTATCGGCGCGCTGCTTGGCCTGCTGCTCGCCGGGACCCTCGTCAGCATGGCCTATGGCCCTTCGGTCGCCCTGCACTTGCTGGGCCCCCTGGCCGCCTCGGCGGTGCTGGTGTTCGCGGTGCATTCTGGGCCCTTGGCTCAGCCGTGGCCCGTGCTGGGCAGCTATGCCGTGGCCTGCATCGTCGGGCTGTTGATGCGCCATTACCTGGGCACCGAGCTGTGGGTCGCTGCCACCGCGTTGGGCCTGTCGATCGTGGTGATGTGCCTGTTGCGCTGCCTGCACCCGCCCGGTGGCGGGGTGGCGGCAGGTGCGGTATTGGCCGACCCGGGGCTGACGGCGCTGGGCAATCACCTGCTCGAGCCGATCGTGCTCAATGCCTTGATCCTGGTTACCGTGGCGGTGTTCTACAACCGCCTGACCGGCGTGCGCTACCCCAAGGGACCTTTGCCGCGCAAAGACTTGCACCACACTCACGACCCACTGCCCAGCGAGCGGGTAGGGGTGAACAGCGAAGACCTGGATGTCGCCCTGGAAGAGTTGGGCGAGTTCGTCGACGTCACGCGCGATGAGCTCGAGCGCATCATCCTGGCCACCGAGCAGCACGCCCTGCAACGTAGCTTGGGTGGTATCACCGCGGCGTCGGTGATGTCCCGTGACGTGCAGTTCGCCTCGCCGGCCACCACGTTGGAGCAGGCCTGGAAGATGCTTTCCAACCACCACCTCAAGACCTTGCCGGTACTTGAAGGCGCTCGCCTGGTGGGCATCGTCAGCCTCAGCGACCTGGTCGGCCCGGCCATGGCCCGAGCGCGCTTCAGCTGGCGTGGGCTATTTCGTCGTCCCGTGGTGCGCATGGAACAGGTGATGAGCCGTCGGGTCATCAGCGTCAGCAGCCAGCATCCGCTCGATCGCCTGCTGCCGCTGCTGAGCGAGCAGGGCCTGCATTGCCTGCCGGTGCTCGAGGACGGCAAGTTGGTCGGTGTGATCACCCAGACCGATCTGATCGCCGGCCTGAAGCGGCACCTGCTCAATGCCGCTGCGCAACGTTCAGATAATCGGGTCCCAGCGTTGTGACCAATCGCTGTCGCCGGCGGCCACCAGCCGGCGCAGCACGCTGAAGGCTTGCTGCAAGGCCTCGCTGTCGCGCTTGCGGGCGTAGACCAGGAAGGTCGGGTAGGTGAACTCCGGCGCCTGTGGCACCCGTTCGACCACGCCTTTTTCCAGGTAAGCCTGCACCACCCGCGTACGGAAGTAGCCGCTGCCCCCTTGCTCGAGGATGAACTGCAACGCCAACGGGCCTAGGTTGAAGCTCAGCGCTGGGCGCGCGCAGTCGGGCAGGGCGGCATCATGCTGGCGGCGAAAGGCCTCGCCCCAGTCGATGTAGATATAGGGCTCGGGCTGATCGACCCGGCGCACGCGGATCAGCTTTTCTTCCATCAACTGCTCTACCTGCAGCCCCGGGCCATAGGTCGGCTGGTACACCAGCGCCGCGTCGAGCAAGCCCATTTCTACCTTGCGCAGCAACGACTCGCCATCGCTCACCTCACTGCGGATGGCATGGCTGGGCAGTTCGCGGTGCAGGGTGCTGACCCAGCTGAGCATCATCGGGTTGGCCAGGCTCACCTCGCCGCCTACATGCAGCACCTGCTGGCACCCCTGGGGCAGCGGCAGGTCGCGTCGGGCAGCCTCCCAGGTCTGTACCATCTGGTTGGCATAGACGACGAACGCCTCGCCATCGCTGGTGAGGGTCGCGCCGTTGCGGCTGCGGATGAACAGCTGGCAGCCCAGTTGCTGCTCCAGGCGTTGCACCCGTGCGGTGATGGCCGTCTGTGATACGAACAGGCGTTCGGCGGCGGCGACAAGGCTGCCGCAGCGCACGATTTCCAGGAAGGTACGGGCCTGATCGATATCCATTGAGACGGCTCGGTGGCTGACGGGGAGCCCTATTCTAGGCCTTTGCCATGCAGCGGGGCGACAGCCCCGTGCAATCTTGCATATCGGTTGCGACTTAAGTCCGATGGCGAGCGCAGGGTGCCGGTCCATACTCGAGATTCGCCCTTCAATAACAACAAGTACCGGGTTGCACATCGACATGACCTACCAGCACAGCTACGCCCGCTCCATTGCCGATCCCGCCGCCTTCTGGGCCGAACAGGCTGAAGACTTGGCCTGGCACCGTAAGCCTTCAATGACCCTGCAGGAGAACCCTGACGGCACCCACCGTTGGTTCGCCGATGGCCGGCTGAACAGCTGCCACCTGGCCCTTGACCACCAGATCGAGCAGGGCCGCGGCGACCAACTGGCGCTGATCTACGACTCGCCGGTGACCGGCGTGCAGCAGACCTTCACCTACCATCAGTTGCGTGACGAAGTGGCCCGCCTGGCTGGGCTGCTGAGGCAACTGGGCGTGGGCAAGGGCGATGGGGTGATCATCTACATGCCCATGGTGCCCCAGGCCGCCATGGCCATGCTGGCCTGCGCGCGCATTGGTGCCGTGCACTCGGTGGTGTTCGGTGGCTTTGCCGCCAACGAGCTGGCCCTGCGCATCGACGATGCCCGTCCGACGCTGTTGCTCACCGCCTCCTGCGGCCTGGAGTTCGACCGGGTGATCGAATACAAACCCTTGGTCGATCGCGCCCTGCAACTGGCCAGGCACCAGCCGCGTCATGTGCTGGTGCTGCAGCGCCAGCAAGCCCTCGCCAGCCTGCAAGCGGGCCGTGATCTGGACTGGCAGCAGGCGCTGGCCGGGGTCGACCCGGTACCGCCTGTGGCGCTGGAGGCGGGTGATCCGCTGTACATCATGTACACCTCTGGCACCACCGGGAAACCCAAGGGCATCGTGCGCGAGAACGGCGGCAACGCGGTCGCCCTGTGCTATGCCATGCGGCATATCTACGGCATGCAGGCCGGCGATGTGTGGTGGGGCATCTCTGATGTGGGCTGGGTGGTCGGGCACTCGCTGATCGTCTACGGGCCTTTGATGAACGGCTGCACCACGGTGTTCTACGAGGGCAAGCCCATTCGTACCCCGGACGCTGCGGCCTACTGGCGGGTGGTCGAGCAGTACCAGGTCAATGGCCTGTTCTGCGCCCCCACCGCCATGCGGGCGATCCGCAAGGAAGACCCCGAAGGCGAGCTGATCCGTCGCCACGACCTGAGTTCGCTGCGCCAACTGTTCCTGGCCGGCGAGAAGCTGGATTCGAGCACCCACCAATGGCTGGAGCGGGTCAGCGGCAAACCGGTGCATGACCACTGGTGGCAGACCGAGACCGGTTGGCCGGTCACCGCGCCCTGCGTGGGCCTGGAGGGCAGTGCGGCGCGGCCGGGCTCGAGCAATCGCGCGGTGCCGGGGTACAACGTGCAGGTGCTCGACGATGAGGGCCGACCCTTGGGGCCGAACGCGCAGGGCGCGATCGTCATCGCCTTGCCCTTGCCGCCCGGTTGCAGCCAGACCCTGTGGGGCGACCACGAACGTTACCTGCAGGCTTACCTGCAGCCGCACCCGGGCTATTACCACACCGGCGACGGCGGCTACCTGGATGAAGACGGATTCGTCTACATCATGGGGCGCACCGACGATGTGATAAACGTTTCTGGCCACCGCCTGTCCACGGGTGAGATGGAAGACCTGGTCGCCCGCCATCCTGCGGTGGCCGAGTGCGCGGTGATCGGTGTCCATGACGAGATCAAGGGCCAGGTGCCGCTGGCGCTGGTGGTGCTCAAGGACGGCGAGGGGCTTGGCGAGCAGCAGTTGCAGGCGGAGCTGGTGGCCAGCGTGCGCGAGCACATCGGCGCCTTGGCGTGCTTCAACCGCGTGCGCCTGGTCAAGCGGCTACCCAAGACGCGTTCAGGCAAGATCCTGCGCGCGGTGCTGCGCAAGATCGCTGACGGGCAGGATTATGTGCCGCCTTCGACCCTGGACGATCCGGCGGTACTCGTTGAAATTGAAGAGGTGTTGGCGGATCTGCCGAGGGCTTGTTGATGCCGCGTCAGGTCTGATCCGGGGGCCGCTATGCGGCCCTTTCGCGGCGCAAGGCCGCTCCTACAGGCGATGGGTTGCATAGCAGCCCCGCCGGGCACCAGGGTCAGATCGGCCCGACCTGATGCAACTGCCCCAGCCGACTGCGGGTGCGCATCAGGTCGGCAAGCGATCCGCCCAGGCTCTGGGCCAGCGGCCGCTTGCCAATCACTGTCACGGTCTTGTCCTGGTCGTACAGCACGTCCACCAGGTTGACGAAGCGTTGCTGCGCCGCCAGCGAGCATTCGGACAGGTCATCCAGCCCATCGATGATCCACTGGTCGAAACGCTCGGCCAGTGCGAGATAGTCGATCACCGCCGTGGCCCGTTCGCACAGGTCCGCGAAGGCGAACATCACCTGGCGTCCCTGGCTGGCCAGCGCGGGCAGGTTGCGTTTGTTCACTTCCAGGCAGATCGGCTGCGCGACCGGTAGCGCCAGGGCCTGGCGCTGGTCGGCATCGCCTGGCCACAGGTAATGCCCTTGGGTAAAGCGTTGCTGCTCGCGGTTGGCCGGCAGGCTGCGAAAATCCGTGTCGCCGCCCACTTCCAGCACCTGCATACGGCTGCGGATCAGGCGTATCACCGGCAGGAAGCGCTCGTGATACAGCGGGTTGGGCAGCAGGCCCTCGGGGGCGTAATTCGAGGTCACCAGCAAGAATACACCCCGGTCGAACAGGGCGTTGAACAGGCGGGTGAGGAGCATGGCATCGCCGATGTCGTGGACGTGGAACTCGTCGAAACACAGTATCTGGCACTGTTCGAGCAATTCATTCAGCGTTGTGCCCAGGGCATCGTCCAGCGCTCGGTTGCGGTGCATCCCTTGGTGCAGACGGGCGAAGAAATCATGAAAGTGCAGGCGGCGCTTGGCCTCGATCGGCACAGCCTCGAAGAACCCGTCGAGCAGCCAGCTCTTGCCGCGTCCCACCGAGCCATGCAGGTAAAGGCTGCGCGCCTGGCCCTGTTCCAGCAGGGCCAGTTGATCGGCCATGGCCTGGATGACACGGCGCTGCCCTTCGCTCAGTTGGTAGCCGCGGCTGTCAGCTTTGTCCTGGAAAAACGCCAGCAGCGCATTGTCAGCGGGCGCCATGGCGCGCTGGCGCTTTCGCAAATGACGTAACGGCGTGGGAATCCAGGCGGACACGTACGGGCTCCTCGGTACAAAGACAGGGCAGGGCAGCTTGCAGCAGACGAGTGTTTGGAGCAATCGAGAATATGCCCGGCGATGATCGCGAAATGCGATCGGTCCATGGCCTGGCGGCGAGTCAAAATCGCTACAAATAAACAGGACTTATTTGTGAAATACGATAAATCGATTTTTCTTATCTAGCGCGAATTGCTTCCATGCACCTCATGCATCACTCCTTCACAAAAACAAAACCGCCGGAGAAGATCATGACCAAAGCCGAAGCCCTCCCTCTTGCCCAGCCTGCCTTGGGTGAGCCCTATCTGCTGACCCCTGGCCCGCTCACCACCTCCAAGGCCACCAAGGAGGCCATGCTGCGCGACTGGGGCTCATGGGATGGCGATTTCAATCGGGTCACGGCCGAGGTTCGCCAGCAGTTGCTGAGCATGGCCGGCGTGGAGGATGACAGTTTTGCCTGCGTCCCGCTGCAAGGCAGCGGCAGCTACTCGGTGGAGGCCGCCCTGGCCACGGCCATCCCCAAGGACGGCAAGGCCCTGGTACTGATGAATGGCGCCTACGGCCAGCGCGCCAGCAAGACCCTCGAATACCTCAATCGCGCCTACATCACCCTGGACAAAGGCGACTACCTACCGCCCGAGCCTGATGAAGTCGATGCGCTGCTCAAGGCCAACCCGGACGTCACCAACGTCTTCATCGTCCACTGCGAAACCAGCTCCGGCATCCTCAACCCGCTGCGCGCCATCGCCGATGTGGTCAAGGCCCACGGCAAGAGCCTGATCGTCGATGCCATGAGCTCCTTCGGCGCCGTGCCCCTGACCGTTCAGGACATCGCCTTCGACGTGCTGGTGTCCTCGGCCAACAAATGCATCGAAGGCATCCCGGGCTTTGGCTTCGTGATCATCCGCCGCAGTGTGCTGGAGGCCGCCAAGGGCCGCGCCAACTCCCTGAGCCTAGACCTGTTCGAACAGTGGGCCTACATGGAGCGCACCGGGCAATGGCGCTTCACTCCGCCGACCCACAGCGTGGTGGCCTTCCACAAGGCCTTGGAGCAGCACCGTGCCGAAGGCGGCGTGGCGGGCCGGCAGGCGCGCTACACCCGCAATCGCGATGTGCTGGTGGCCGGCATGCGCGAGCTGGGCTTCAAGACCCTGCTGGAAGACTGCTGGCTGTCGCCGATCATCACCACGTTCTTCAGCCCCGAACATCCGAACTTCGACTTCAAGCGCTTCTACGACGAGCTCAAGGCCCGTCAGTTCATCATCTACCCAGGCAAGCTGACCGTGGCCGAAAGCTTCCGCATCGGTTGCATCGGCCAGATCGACGAACACATCGTTCACCAACTGCTGCGCGCCATCGCCGACACCCTTTTGTTGATGGACGTGGACATGCAGCGCCCAGCCGCCTGAGTCGGTCCTGTCGAGGCGGCAGGCCTTGTCGCCTCGACGCTCCCCCTTACCGTTGAGCCGGATTCCGCGCGCGGAGTCCGGGTGCTTATTAGCGATTTCTGGAGCCATCACGATGCACTACGAACAGCCTTCCTCGCTGCAAGCCGCAATTCTCGACTGGGCCGGTACCGTCGTCGATTTCGGCTCGTTCGCGCCCACCCAGATTTTCGTCGAAGCGTTCGCCGAGTTCGGCGTGAGCGTTTCCCTGGAAGAAGCCCGCGGCCCGATGGGCATGGGCAAGTGGGACCATATCCGTACCCTGTGCGATGTGCCCGAGATTGCCGAGCGCTACCGCAAGGTGTTCGGCCGCACCCCGACCGATGACGATGTCACCGCTATCTACGAGCGCTTCATGCCTTTGCAGATCGAGAAGATCGCTGTGCACTCGGCGTTGATCCCGGGAGCCCTGGAGGCCATCGCTGCGGTGCGCGACAAGGGGCTCAAGGTCGGCTCCTGCTCCGGTTACCCGAAAGTGGTGATGGACAAAGTGGTGGAGCTTGCCAAGCACAACGGCTACGTCGCCGATCACGTGGTGGCCACCGACGAGACCCCCAACGGTCGTCCATGGCCGGCCCAGGCACTGGCCAATGTGATCGCCTTGGGCATCGATGACGTCGCCGCCTGCGTCAAGGTCGACGACACCTGGCCGGGCATCCTCGAAGGTCGTCGCGCCGGCATGTGGACCGTGGCCCTGACCTGCTCGGGCAACGCTCTGGGCTTGCCTTACCCGGCTTACAAGTCGTTGCCAGCGGACAAACTGGCCGAGGAACGCGCGCGCATTGTCAAGATGTTCGAGCCGTCCCGCCCGCATTACCTGATCGACACCATCGCGGACCTGCCGGCGGTGATCGATGACATCAACCAGCGTCTGGCCCGGGGTGAAACACCGCAAGCCTGTTGAGCGGTACCTAACGACACGACACTCGCAACCCCTACAAGCTAGAGCCAGGAGACACACCATGCGTTACGCACATCCGGGTACCGACGGCGCGAAAATTTCCTTCAAGAGCCGCTATGGCAACTACATCGGCGGTGAGTTCGTTCCTCCGGTCAAGGGTGAATACTTCACCAACACCTCCCCGGTGAACGGCCAGCCG
>NZ_JBLUPV010000021.1:0-87861 GCF_048068075.1 Pseudomonas sp. NY15354 | reverse complement strand
CTGCAGGCCGCATGAATACTGGGTTTCAGCGTTTTCACGGGCTTTTTTCAGGTGGTTGGCGTTGTGAAGGGGTGTCGTTAAGAGGTGTCGTGAAGGGGTGTTGTGGCTGCAAGCCGCATGAATACTGGGCTTCAGCGTTTTCACGGGCTTTTTTCAGGTGGTTGGCGTTGCGAAGGGGTGACGTCCAGTATGACGCCACGCCTGAGGGAGTGACCTATTTGCGGGTTGACTCAGTGGTAGCGGCAAAATCAGCGTCAGATGACGATCTGGCATCAAGGGCGTAAGTGCAAGGCTCCGGCTGCGACGAGAAACAGTCGGCAGATGACGGTGCGTTTTTCTTAGTGCAGAGGCAGAGCGGTCAATGGGCAACGGATGACGACGAAGCGATTCCAGCGCGACATGGAACGGCCGGCAGATCCAATTCCCACAGTCTATACGCTGCACAAGTCGCTTATGGCTCGGTACAGCCAGCCCCTCAACAGGTTAAGCTTGCGGTTTTTGCCTGTACGCCAAGGAACAGTAGCGTGAACACGGAAAACCATTCCCAGACGGCCGCCTTTCTCTGGTCGATTGCCGACCTGCTGCGCGGTGACTTCAAGCAGTCGCAGTACGGCCGCATCATCCTGCCATTCACCCTGCTGCGGCGCATGGAGTGCGTGCTGGAACCGACCAAGGAAGCGGTGATCAGTGAGTCCTGTGCGCAGGAAGGCCGGCCTGATCTGGTACGCGAGCGTCTGTTGCTGCGCGCGGCCGGGCAGCAGTTCTTCAATGCCTCCAAGCTGACCCTCGGCACCCTGTCCGACACCCAGACCGCCGCCGACCTGATGAGCTATGTGCAGTCCTTCAGCAAGGACGCCCGCGAGATCTTCGAGCACTTCCACTTCGAGGACTTCGTGCAGCAGCTCGCCGCCGCCAACCTGCTGTATCAGGTGGTGCAGCGCTTTGCCGCCACCGACCTGAGCCCCGAGCGCATCAGCAACTTCGGCATGGGCATCATCTTCGAAGAGCTGATCCGCAAGTTCGCGGAAAGCTCCAACGAAACCGCCGGGGAGCACTTCACCCCGCGCGATATCGTGCACCTGACCACCTCGCTGGTGATCACCGGGCAGGACGACAAGCTCAAGCCCAACAGCATCGTCACCATCTACGATCCTACTGCCGGCACCGGCGGCTTCCTCTCCGAGGGCGACGAGTACATCCAGTCCATCAGCCAGCAGGTCACCGTGTCGCTGCACGGCCAGGAGCTCAACCCCGAGTCCTACGCCATCTGCAAGGCGGATATGCTGATCAAGGGCCAGGACGTCACCAGCATCAAGCTGGGCAACACCCTGTCCGACGACCAACAGGCCGACAGCCGCTTCGACTTCATGCTCAGCAACCCGCCGTTCGGCGTGGAGTGGAAGAAGGTGCAGAAGCAGATCACCGACGAGCACAGCGAGAAGGGCTTCAACGGTCGCTTCGGCCCTGGCCTGCCGCGTGTGTCAGATGGCTCGCTGCTGTTCCTCCTACATCTGGTCAGCAAGATGCGTGACCCGCGTGAGGGCGGCTCGCGTATCGGCATCATCCTCAACGGCTCGCCGCTGTTTACCGGCGGCGCCGGCTCGGGCGAGTCGGAGATTCGCCGCTACCTGCTGCAGAACGATCTGGTCGAGGCCATCATCGCCCTGCCCACCGATATGTTCTACAACACCGGCATCGCCACCTATGTGTGGGTGCTGAGCAACCACAAGGCCGCTGTGCGCCAGGGCAAGGTGCAGCTGATCGACGGCAGCCAGCACTACGCCAAGATGCGCAAATCACTGGGCAGCAAGCGCCAGTACCTCACCGAGGAGCAGATCGACGAGCTGGTGCGCCTGTATGGCCGCTTCGAGCAAACCGCGCAGAGCAAGATCTTCCCTATCGAAGCATTCGGCTACCGGCGCATCACCGTCGAACGCCCACTGCGCCTGAACTTCCAGACCAGCCCAGAGCGCATCGAGAAGGTGCTGGAAGAAAAAGCCATCGAAAAGCTGGAAGTCCCGGCCCGTCAGCGCCTGATCGAAGCCCTGCAAGCCATGGACGCCAGTGTGCTGCATCGCAACCGCGAGCAGTTCAGCAAGCTGCTGAAGAAGGCGCTCAACGCCCACGATGTATCCCCCAGCTCGCCCGAGCTGAAGGCCATCCTCAACGCCCTGAGCGAGCGCGACCCCGAGGCGGATATCTGCACTACCAGGGGGCAGCCGGAGCCGGATACCGGCCTGCGCGACAACGAAAACGTGCCGCTGGGCGAGTCGGTGTACGACTACTTCGAGCGTGAAGTGAAGCCTCACGTGCCGGATGCCTGGATCGACATCAGCAAGACCGACGAGCAGGACGGCGAAGTCGGCATCGTTGGCTTCGAGATTCCGTTCAACCGTCACTTCTACGTGTTCCAGCCGCCGCGTCCGCTGGCCGATATCGACCGCGACCTGAGGGCCTGCACCGATCGCATCAAGCAGATGATTGAGGGGCTGTCGGCATGACGTTTCCAGCCTATCCGGCATACAAGGATTCAGGGGTTGAATGGTTAGGTGATGTCCCTGAGAGTTGGGCTGTTACATTGCTGAAGCGTGGCTATGAGGTTGTATTAGGAAAGATGCTGCAGCCCGAAGCTAAGCGTGATGACGACGAGTTTCTACCATACCTCCGAGCTGCAAACATTCAGGTGTCGGGTGTTGACACTGCCGACGTGAAAAAGATGTGGTTTAGCGTGGATGAGAAGAAGTCACTTTTATTGCGTCGGGGGGATTTATTAGTCAGTGAAGGTGGAGATGTTGGTAGGTCTGCGATATGGGATTTTGATGAGGAGTTTTACTTCCAAAACTCAATCAATCGAATCAGATCAATTGCTGGCAATGACACGCGATTTCTCTATTTCTGGATGATCACCATCAAGAATAATGGGTATGTCGATGTGCTTTGCAATAAATCGACTATTGCGCACTTCACGGCTGAAAAGGTTGCGGCTGTTCCCTTACCCATCCCATCTAAGCATGAACAGACCCAAATCGCCCGCTTCCTCGACCACGAAACCGCCCGCATCGACGCGCTGATCGAAGAGCAGCAGCGCCTGATCGAACTGCTCAAGGAAAAGCGCCAGGCCGTGATCTCCCACGCTGTCACCAAAGGCCTCGACCCGACAGTGCCGATGAAGGACTCCGGCGTTGAGTGGCTGGGCGAAGTGCCGGCGCATTGGGGGACAAATGCGCTGAACAAACTCACAGTAAAAATTACCAATGGTTATGTTGGCCCGACGCGAGATATTTTGGTTGAGAGTGGTGTTCCTTACGTTCAAGCCACTCACATAAAAAGGGGTGTTGTTAACTTTGATGATGCTTATTTCGTGACTCCTGAGTGGAGTATGAGAATGAGCAAATCCATCTTGCAGGAAGGCGATGTTCTGATTGTCCAGACTGGTGCCGGCACAGGGGATGTTGGTATCGTGTCTTCAAGAGAAGTCGGCTACAACTGCCATGCGCTGATAATTTTGCAGGCTGAAAAAAGTATTCTTTCTGGGGTATTTCTTGGTCAGGTACTGCAGTCGCATTTTGGGCAGTCAGTGCTGTATTCGATCAGAACTGGTGGCATGCATCCGCACTTGAACTGTGGTGAGGTCAAATTTGTAAAAATTCCTGTTCCGCCATTAACAGAGCAGGAAGAAATATCGAATTTTGTTAAAGCGTTTTCTGAGAAAGCGGAAAACCTAATTATCGAGGCCGGCGCAACAATGGATCTCCTTCAAGAACGCCGCTCCGCCCTAATCTCCGCCGCCGTCACCGGCAAAATCGATGTACGCTGCTGGCAGCCACCGGCCAGCACCCAAGCCCCCGAATTAGCACTAGCAGAGGCCGTATAAATGGCGGACAGCAAGGAAGCCCAGTTCCAGCAGGACATCATCACCGCCATGACCGCCCAGGGCTGGCTCACCGGCCCGGCCAGCGGCTATGACCGGCGCACCGCGCTCTATACCGAGGATTTTCTCGGTTACTTCAAGGAGGCCTGGCCCGAGCGTTGGGACAAGTTCGCCAAGGCCAACCCGAACAACCCGGACGCCGTGCTGGTGCAGAAGCTGGTGCGTGAGCTGGAGCAGGACGGCACCCTGGATGTGCTACGCCATGGCTTCAAGCTGCCGGGGGTGAAGATCGAGGTATGCAGCTTCAAGCCCGACCACGGCATGAACCCGGACACCCTCAGGCGCTACCAGTGCAACCGCCTGCGCGTGGTGCCGGAAGTGTCCTACTCGCCTCACTATCGAGAAAGTGAGTACAACCCTCGTCTGGATCTGGTGCTGTTCGTCAACGGCCTCCCAGTCGCCACGCTGGAGCTGAAAAGCGAGTTCAAGCAGAGCGTCGAGAACGCCAAGCGCCAGTACCGCCACGACCGCCCGGTGAAAGACCCGCTGACGCGCAAACCCGAGCCGTTGCTGACCTTTAAACGCGGCGCGCTGGTGCACTTTGCCGTGAGCCAGGATGAGGTGGCGATGACCACCAAGCTGGCCGGCAAGGAGACCTTCTTTCTGCCGTTCAACCTCGGCAGTCTCGACGGCGGCGCTGGCAACCCGCCAGCGCCGGATGACAGCCAATACGCCACCGGCTACCTGTGGCAGCGCCTGTTCCAGCCCGATGCCTGGCTGAAGGTGCTGGGCCGCTTCCTGCACCTGCAGAAGAGCGTGAAGGAAGATGCCGAGGGCAAGCGCGTCACCGAAGAAACCCTGATCTTCCCGCGCTACCACCAGTGGGAAGTGGTCAATACACTGATCGAGACCACCCGTGGCGAAGGGCCGGGCAAGCGTTACCTGATCCAGCACAGCGCAGGCTCGGGTAAGTCCAACTCGATTGCCTGGACGGCGCATCAACTGGCCTCGCTCTACGATGCCGAGGGCCAGCGCCTGTTCAATTCGGTGATCGTGATTACCGACCGCACCGTGCTGGACAAGCAACTGCAGGACACGATCTACCAGTTCGAGCACGCCCAGGGCGTGGTCAAGTGCATCACCCGCGATATCGGCAACCAGAGCAAGTCCGAGCAACTGGCCGAGGCCTTGGCCGAGCAGACGCGCATCATCATCGTCACCATCCAGACCTTCCCGGCGCTGTTCGATGCCCTGGACAAGTACCCCAAGCTGGCCAGCGGCCGCTATGCGGTGATCGCCGACGAGGCGCATTCCTCGCAGACCGGCTCATCGGCCAGCAAGCTCAAGCAGATTCTCGGCAGCGATGCTGTTTTTGGAAAAGAAGGGGACGCTGAAGAAATCAGCGCCGAAGAGTTGCTGGACGCCGCCGTGGCGGCTCGCGCGCCCAACGAGCGCATCAGCTACTACGCCTTCACCGCCACCCCCAAGGCCAAGACCCTGGAGCTGTTCGGTCGCCCGGCCGACCCGGCACTGCCGGCAAGCGCCGACAACAAGCCCGAGGCGTTCCACCTGTACTCCATGCGCCAGGCCATCGAGGAAGGCTTCATCCTCGATGTGCTGCAGAACTACACCACCTACAGCACCGCCTGGAAGATCGCCCATCCGGACGGCAACGACGAGGAAGTGGACTCGAAGAAAGCGCGCATAAAGCTGGCGCGCTGGGTGCGCCTTCATCCGTACAACATCAGCCAGAAAGTGGAGGTGATCGTCGAGCACTTCCGCGCCAATATCCGCCACCTGCTGGGTGGCCAGGCCAAGGCCATGGTGGTCACCAGCAGCCGGCAGGAGGCGGTGCGTTACCAGTTGGCGGTGCAGGCCTATGTGAAGCAGATGGGCTACAGCGATGTGCATCCGCTGGTGGCCTTCTCCGGCAGCGTATTGCCCGACGGGGTGATTTCCGAGGAGGTGACGGAAAGCAGCAGCCTGCTCAACCCCGGCCTGAATGGGCGCGACCTGGCGGAAGCCTTCGACACCCAGGACTTCAACGTGATGATCGCGGCCAACAAGTACCAAACCGGCTTCGATCAGCCCAAGCTGTGCGCCATGTACGTGGATAAGAAGCTGCAGGGCGTGGACTGCGTGCAAACCCTGTCGCGCCTGAACCGCACCTTTGGCGACAGCAAGCCGACCTTCATCCTCGACTTCTTCAACGACGCCCAGGACATTCTCGACGCCTTCCTGCCGTACTACACCAACGCTGAGCTGACCGACGTGACCGACCCGCAGCTCATCTATGACCTGCAGAAGAAACTGGACGCCGAGGGCATTTACCATTGGGAGGAAGTAACGGCGTTCGCGCTGGCCTTCTTCGATCCCAAGTCGGCTGCTAGCAAGCTCAGCTACTACTGCGCGCCGGCCAAGGAGCGCTTTGCCAAGCGCTACAAGCTGGCCCAGGAGTCACGCCAGCACGCGCTGGACTTCAAGCGTAGCGCCGAGCAGAACGGCGACAGCGCAGGCGTGAAGAAGGCCGAAGCAGCAGTGAAGGAAGCCGGCGAGCAGGTCGATCAGCTCGACCTGTTCAAGAAGAACTTGCAGAGCTTTGTGCGTCTGTATGAGTTCCTCGCGCAGATCATCCCCTACGAAGACCGCGAACTGGAGCAGCTATGCGTGTTCGCCAAGCACCTGCATCCGCTGCTGCGCGTGGATCGCCTGGATCAGGAAGATGTGGACGTGGGCGAACTGCAACTGACCCACTACCGCCTGACCAAGCGCGCCGAGCATCAGCTGCGCCTGAGCGAGGAGCAAGGCGACTATGGCCTCGAACCGGCCACCGGACTGGGCAGCGGCAAACCCCATGACCCGGAGAAGAAGCGGCTTTCGGAAATCATCGAGGCGCTGAACGATATCTTCGGTGCCGAGGTGAGCGATGAAGACCAGCTGCAATTCCTCACCGGCATCGCCAATCGCATCAGTCGTCAGGAGGATGTAATGGCGCAGGTGAACAGCCACTCGGTAGAGCAGGTGATGCACGGCCTGTTTCCCAAGCGCGTGCTGGACACCGTGCTGGACGCCATGACCGACCACGAGAAGCTGTCGCTGGAAGTGCTGGATAACGAGACCAAGAGCCGAGCGTTTGCGCTGGTGATTTTGAAGATGCTGAAGTCGGCTGCCGGCTTCGATGAGAGCGGCCTGCGCGGTATCTGACTGCCTCGAACAGGGAAAAAGAGATGGCAATTCCGGATTTCCAAAGCGTGATGCGCCCGGTACTGGCGACTGTGCAGGATGGCGTGCCACTGGCACTGAACGAGCTGCGCGAGCGCGTTGCCGATCAGTTCCAACTGACCGAGGACGAGCGCAAAGAACGATTACCTTCGGGTAATCAAACGGTGATCAACAACCGTGTGGGCTGGGCGCGCACCTACCTGAATAAGGCTGGCCTGCTGTGCATTCCGGCCAAGGGCATGGTGCAGATCACCGCACGCGGTCGGGACGCGCTGATCAGCGGTCCGCAACGCATCACCGTGAGCTGGTTGAAGCAGTTCCCCGAATTTGCCGATTTCCACACCGCCAAGCCACCGGCTGCCGATACGCCTGCAATGGTAGCGCTCGATGCCGCCGAAACGACGCCGGATGAGCAACTTGCAGAGGCACATCAGGCACTGCTGCAATCGCTTGCCGATGAGCTGCTGGCTATGGTGCGAGCAGCTACGCCAAGTTTCTTCGAACAACTGGTGGTCGATCTGATGATTGCCATGGGCTATGGCGGTTCACGTAAGGAGGCCGGCAAGGCGACCCAGGCCACCAACGACGACGGTATCGACGGCATCATCAAGGAGGACAAGCTCGGCCTCGACGTGATCTACCTGCAGGCCAAGCGCTGGAGCAACACAGTACACCGCCCGGAGATCGACAAGTTCATCGGTGCCTTGACCCGCCAGCGGGCGCGCAAAGGCGTGTTTATCACCACCTCGGACTTCTCCGTCGGCGCTCGCGAAGCGGCGCTGGGGCTGGATATCAAAGTGGTGCTGATCGACGGCGTTGAGCTAGCGCGCCTGATGGTGGAGAACAACTTGGGGGTGAGCATCAAGCAGGTGTACGAGGTGAAGCAGCTCGATAGTGATTACTTCGCCGAGGTGTGAGGCGCAATGCTGGTCGCCGGTCTAGCGAAATTCGCCCGAATATCACTGTTGGCTTAGTAGATCTTATCCCCTACCAGGGGGCGGGCTGCCTACAAAACCTACAGAACAGGGTTTCGTAGGTTTTGTAGGTCGTTTTTTCGACTATCTGAGTAAGTCGATTGGAGCGAGGCTATGTTTTTCTCCAGACATAGCGCGTCGAAGGGCGGCCTCCTTTTTCTCCAGCCACCTCGTAGCCAATGATGAGGTCGTGCTCAACCAGAACTGTCAGCGCATTATTCACGGCATCTTGCGAGCCCAATCCCGTCCAGTCCTTCTGGCGCACCTCTCGTGCCGTAAATGGCTCGGGTAATTTCTGCTGACGCTCCAGGATGAGCCTGGCACCGAGTAATGGGGCGTTGATCGCTGTGCCGTACAGTCGCTGGGCATGGCTCATGAGGTAGGCCGCCCAGTTGATGGCGCGGGTAGTGGGCTCTGCGCCCACGGCCCTTTGTCCACCTTCGACCAGTTCGAACAGTAGGGCCAATCCCGCAATTGTTTGCGGCATTTTCAGATAATGGGATTGCAATGCCGGGTGGAGTTCGTCGCTCCGGCTTTGTTGCATGTGACGTGTATACCAGGCGTTAAATATTTCCTGAGCTTCTGGGCTGAACCTGAGTGCAGAACGAGACTGATCGGGTATTTGGTCGAGCTGCTCGACAACCCAACCCACGCGCTCAGTGGCGGCTTTGTTCGGCCAGCGGTCCACCAGACGCCATTCGCGGACATCGTCGGGATAAACGGCGAGTTGCAGGCGCTGAATCAGGCCGTCATCCAATTCACCGCTGATCGCGGCGCGCACCAGCGATGCGATTCGTGACGGTTGAATGCCGCCGATCAAGGATAAACAGCATGACTCGATGAAAATGGTGCCGCGCCCAATGCGGTCGTAGGTGAATGAGCCGTTGCCATCGAAACATTCCAGGTAGAACGCTCGCGCAACAGAACCGTCCTCGCTCTGTATCGTCGCCAGCCAGCCTCCCAGCTCGTCACGCACAAGCAGTAGGCCGTTGGGGTTTTCGTTGAGCAGCTCGCCGAGTTTCTCGACAGTGGAGTCGTTGACGATGTACCGGCGCAGGACTGGAGCTTGCATGTCGCTAGAAAGTCTGTTCAGTTCCGCCAAAGCAGCGTTCTTGTCGCCGCTACTGAGAAGTTTTTTTGCCTTGACCTTGGCTGCGTTGCGCTCCATTTCGAGCAGCTCGCTGCTTGCCTTGTGTTCGGCTTCCGCCTGACCGTGCTGTTTTCGTTCCCTGGACTCCAGGGCATGCAATGGACGTAGTGCGTGTTTGAGTGCAGGCGATTTCATGGCGGATGGACGACCGATGACGACGCCCCACTGGTTGGGAACGACCATCCAGTCATCGTGTTGTTTTGGGTGGATAGTGAATTTGCGCCCGACTACGGCGCTGACAGCCACTACAAGCGCGACGCCAACAAAATCAGGCGGGCACTGGGTGCGCTCAGCGACATCCCGCACGTACTCCTGAAGAGCGGCAGGCAGTAGTTCGTCACGCCAGGGCATGACCCTGGCCAACCCGATCGGGAGCGGTTTTGGCACAATTCCTGGGTTCAGGTATGAGGCAAATGCCGGCTCGGGCATCTCTGCCAAGAATGACGGTATTTGCTCATGTGAGGTCATTGGGCTTCTCGCTCGGGACTCCATCACGTTCGCTGATCTTGATCTCCAGCCAGGCCTCTACCTCAGCGACGACGAAGTAAACGCCAGCCTGTTTGTTCGAGCCAAATTTGATGGGGCGAGGGAAGCTGGGATCGGTTTCGCGCAGCTTTTCGAGGCCGGAGCGGCTCTTGTCAAAGCAGTGCTGTAGCGAGGCGTGACTGATCAGGTACTTCTTGGGGGCATGTGTCGGCATGTGTGGGTCTCTGTGTATAAGCCGACACAGATTTAATACCCCTGGCAGCCCCCTGTGGCGCGATTTCAAACCAAAAAATCGTCGGAAAACGGAACGATGGTTGATGCGGCGGGGGCATAGCTGCAGATGTGGAATAGGCTAGAAAGGCTGTCATAAAGCTGGCATTACCGAGCCAAAACAACCCATTTAGGCACAAAAAAGGCACTTGCGAAATTCGCTAAGTGCCTGATTTGTAAGGATTGTTTGGTGGAGCCGGGGGGATTTGAACCCCCGTCCGCCAGTCCTCCGCTGTCGGTACTACATGCTTAGCCGTGTCTATTGAGTTAATCCGCAGCCGCCCGACGGGCAGGGTGCTTTGGACGAGTTGTGTAAGTTTTAGCCACTTCGTCCACAACGTACTACGCGGCGATCCTGTTCTGTATGACAATCACTTCGGGTTTACAGGCATCCCCTGGTGATTGCTGGAGCCGAAGCTACCAGGAGAGCGGGCTCAGCTGCTTACGCAGCGAGAGCGTAGCCCTCGTAGTTTTCGTCATTGGCAACTATAGAAAGTTGCAACAGTGGATTTACGAGTTCTGTTACCAACTCGGCATGCACCTAGAGTTTCGATACCGGCGTCGAATCCTAATCGGCCCCACACTCAGCTCTAGCTGACGTGCCTTTCGACACGTGAGCGCAGTATACGCCTTTGCGTGCCATGCGTCGACAGCTGCGCCGATTGTGCGTCAGGAGCCGCTGCCGCTGCTGGAGCCACTGCCTTTCTCGGTTTTTTCCATACGCTCGAGCACCTGGCTGGTGATGGCGATGCATTCCTTGGTGTCGCCGGAGGCCTGAGCAGCCTTGGCCTTGTCGACGCGCTCGGTGATGGCTTTGTCCAAGCCTTCGGAGGTCGTGCCGAGGGTGGCCATGTTGTCGTCGATTTTTTGCAGGTTGATGGCGCAGAGGTCTTCGTCGGCGAACACCGGCGAGGCCAGCAGGGTTGCGGCCGCGAACAGGGCGGAAAGCGCAGTACCTTTCATGGGGTGTCTCCTCGTGACGGCCGCTGGTAGGTGGGCCTGTAACGGTGGACTGCGCGGGCTTTGCGAGGGTTCCATTGGGTGGCGCTACTGTCTTGAAGCGTGGTGTCTGCTTCGCGGGTAAACCCGCTCCACAGGGGGAGGCGGGTAAACCCGCTCCACAGGGGGAGGCGGGTTCATCCGAAAAAGAGGCCACTAGGTGGCCTCGGCGACATCAGAGGCTGCGTGGGCGTGTGACGCGGTCCACTAGGTAGACCAGCCCGTGATAGTCAATGCCGCTGTGGCTGGACAGCCCGATTTCGCAGGTGCGGCTGGTGGAGATTCCTTCGCTGCAGTACTGCACGGCGTCCTTGAGGCTGCGCAGCGAGTGGGCATTGAGCTCCGGCGTGGTGAAACCTTTGTCGCCGGCGAAACCGCAGCAATGGATGCCCTCGGGGATCACCACCTGCTTGCTGCAGCGTCGCGCCAGGTCGATCAGCGCCTGGCTCTCGCCCAGGTGCTGGGTGCTGCAGGTCACATGCACGGCCACCGGTTCGTCCTGAGGGGTGAACTCCAGGCGCTCGACCAGGTGAGTGCGGATGAAGCGCACCGGGTCATACAGATCCAGGCGGGTGTCGACCAAGTCCTGGACCAGGCGCAGGGTGCAGGGGCTGGTGTCGCAATAGATCGGGTCGAGGCCGCCACGGCTGGCGTGCAATAGCGCGTTGATCAACTCCTGGCGCTTGTGCTCGGCCTGTTCGGCATAGCCTTTCGAGGCGAACGGCTGGCCGCAGCACAGGCTGTCGGCGTTCTCGGGGAACACCACCTGGTAGCCGGCTTTTTCCAGCAGGGCGCGCGTCTTGTCCAGCAGCGAGCTTTGTTCCCGATCCCCAACTGCCGGGCCCATCACCCGCGAGACGCAAGCGGCCAGGTACACCACCCGTGGCCGTGCGTCGTTGCTCGCCGGAGCGATGTCGATGGCACGCACTGGCTGGGGCATGGCGGGGGTCCACTGGGGCAGGCGACCCTGGCTGGCCTTGCGCAGGGAGGCGCTCAGACGGCCCAGACGCGGGGCACCCAGCAGCTTGCGGGCACTGTTGGCGGCGGCCAGGGTGAGGCGGGTGCCGCGCAGGGCGGTGGCGAAATGCTCGGCGAGCCAGTCGGCCGCCTTGCCGTGATTGGCGGCCTGGCCGCGCAGCTTCTTCACCAGCTCGCCGGTGTTGATGCCCACCGGACAGCGCTGGGCACACAGACCCGTGGCGGCGCAGGTGTCGATGCCCTGGTACTGGTAGGTTTTCAACAATGCGCGCGTATCGATACCGGCGCGGGTCTTGGCCTGGATATCACGCCACATGACGATGCGCTGGCGTGGGCTCAGGGTCAGTCCCTTGGACGGGCACACGGGTTCGCAGAAGCCGCACTCGATGCACTTGTCCACGATCTCGTCGGCTGCCGGCAGAGGCTTTAGGTGCTTGAGGTGGATGTCCGGATCCTCACTGAGCACCACGTCAGGGTTGAGGATGCCGCTGGGGTCGAGCAGGCGTTTGAGTGTCCACATCAGCTGGTAGGCGTCCTGACCCCACTCCAGTTCGACGAAGGGCGCCATGTTGCGTCCGGTGCCGTGCTCGGCCTTGAGCGAACCCCCGAATTCCACGGCTACCAGCTGTGCCACGTCATCCATGAAGGCCTGGTAGCGCGCCACTTCCTCGGGGCTGTTGAAGCCCTGGGTGAAGACGAAGTGCAGGTTGCCCTCCAAGGCATGGCCAAAGATGATCGCCTCGTCGTAGCGGTGCTTGTCGAACAGCTGGATCAGGCGATTGACGCCCTCGGCCAGTTGTTCGATGGGGAAGGTCACGTCCTCGATGATCACCGTGGTGCCGGTCTGGCGCACCGCGCCAACGGCGGGGAAGGTGTCCTTGCGGATCTTCCACAGCTGGTTGTACACCGCCGGGTCTTCGCTGAAGTCCACGCGTTGCTCCAGGGGGAACTCGGCGATGGAGGCCATGACCTGGCCAAGCTGTTCATGCAGCAGGCTCTGGCTGGCGGCGCGGGACTCGATCAGCAAGGCGCAGGCGTTGGCCGACAGCCCCTTCACCCAGACAGGCATGCCGGGCATGTCCTGGACCGAGCGCAGGCTGCGTCGGTCGAGCAGTTCCACGGCTGACACGGGCTGCGGCTTGAGCACGGTCACGGCGCGGCAGCAGCTTTCCACCGTGGGGAAGACCAGCAGCGCGCTGGCCTTGTGTGGATGTTCGGGCACGGTGTCGTAGGTGACCGCGCTGATGAAACCCAGGGTGCCTTCGGAGCCGACCAGCAGGTGTTGGAGGATATCCAGCGGCTGGTCGTAGTCCACCAGGGCATTGAGCGACAGCCCGGTGGTGTTCTTCAGTCGGTACTTGTGCCGGATGCGCTCAGCCAGCGCGGTGTTGGCGCGGGTCTCACGTCCCAGACGGGCGAGCTCGTCCAGCAAAGAAGCATGGCTTTGGCGGAAAGCGGCGACACTGGCAGGGTCTTCGCTGTCCAGGCAGGTGCCGTCGGCCAGCACCAGGCGCATCCCGGCCAGGGTGTGATAGGTGTTCTGGGCGGTGCCGCAGCACATGCCGCTGGCATTGTTGGCGACGATGCCGCCGATCTTGCAGGCGTTGATCGAGGCTGGATCCGGGCCGATCTTGCGTCCGTAGGGGGCGAGCCAGGCATTGGCCTGGGCGCCGATGACGCCGGGTTGCAGGCGGATCTGCTCGCCCTGGCCACGAATCTGGCGACCGTTCCAGTTATCGCCCAGAACGATCAGCACCGAATCGCTGATGGCCTGGCCGGACAGACTGGTGCCCGCGGCGCGGAAGGTGACCGGGACGCGGTCGCGCTGGGCCAAGTGCAGCAGGCCAACCACTTCATCCTCGGACTCGACACGCACCACCAACTTGGGGATGAGCCGATAGAAGCTGGCATCGGTGCCGAACGCCAGGGTCGAGGTCGGGTCGTCGAAGCGGCGCTCGGCGGGAATCAGGCGCTCGGCATCTCGGAGGAACGCGGCGGGCAAGCTCATGCAATCTCCTCGCGGGGCCGTAGCGTCTGTCGCGCTACGTGCCCCGGGCAATCAGGCAGTGTGTCGTGCAGGCGTCAGGCGCCCAGTTCGCGCACCAGCGAATCGCGGGTGATTTCGCTGATGGATTTGGCACCGGTCAGCACCATGGCCACGCGCATTTCCTTCTCGAACAGATCGAGCAGGTTCTTCACGCCGGCTTCGCCATGGGTGGCAAGGGCATAGAGGAAGGCGCGGCCGATCAGCACGGTGTCGGCGCCCAGCGCGACCATGCGTACCACGTCCAGGCCGTTGCGGATGCCCGAGTCGGCGAGAATCTTGATCTGTCCTTTGACCGCATCGGCGATTGCCGGCAGGGCGCGGGCGCTGGACAGCACGCCGTCGAGCTGGCGGCCGCCGTGGTTGGAGACGACGATGCCATCGGCACCGAACTTCACTGCATCCTTGGCATCTTCGGGGTCGAGGATGCCCTTGATGATCATCGGGCCATCCCAGAACTCGCGGATCCACTCCAGATCCTTCCAGGAAATGGACGGGTCGAAGTTGGCACCCAGCCAGCCGATGTAGTCGGCCAGGCCTGTGGGGTTGCCACGGTATTTGGAAATGTTGCCAAGATCGTGTGGACGACCCAGCAGGCCGACATCCAGCGCCCACTGCGGGTGGGTCATGGCCTGCCAGACGCGCCGCAGTGGTGCGTTCGGGCCGCTCATGCCAGAGTGGGCGTCACGGTAGCGGGCACCGGGCACCGGCATGTCGACGGTGAACACCAGTGTCTTGACCCCGGCGGCCTTCGCGCGCTCCAGGGCGTTGCGCATGAAGCCGCGGTCCTTGAGGACATAGAGCTGGAACCACATGGGCCGGTCGATCGCCGGGGCGACTTCCTCGATGGGGCACACCGATACGGTCGACATGGTGAAGGGAATGCCCTTGGCCGCCGCCGCCCGCGCGGCCTGGACCTCGCCGCGGCGCGCGTACATGCCGGTCAGACCGACCGGTGCCAGGGCCACGGGCATGCTCAGGGTTTCGTCGAACAGCCGGGTTTCCAGGCTCAGTTCGGACATGTTCTTCAACACGCGCTGACGCAGGGCGATGCTGGCCAGGTCCTCGACGTTGTGGCGCAAGGTGTATTCGGCGTAGGCGCCGCCGTCGGCATAGTGGAAGAGGAACGGTGGCAGCTTGCGTTGGGCCGCGGCGCGATAGTCGGTGGAGGCGGAAATGATCATGGATTCTCGCAGCGTGGGTGGGATCGTTGCCGGGCGCGCCAAGGCGCCCGGCACCTTTCACTTTAGTGATGAACCAGCATGCCGGTGAGCCAGTAGGCCTGGACCAGGGTGATCAGGCCTACGATGGTGGCGAAGAACAGGCTGTGCTTGACGGTGAAGCGGAACAGGTCGGACTCCTTGCCCACCAGCCCGGTGGCGGCGCAGGCCACGGCGATGGACTGTGGCGAGATCATCTTGCCGGTCACGCCGCCGCTGGTGTTGGCGGCGACCAGCAGGGTGTCGTTGACCCCGATCTGGTGTGCGGTGGTGGCCTGCAACGAGCTGAACAGGGCGTTGGACGAGGTGTCGGAACCGGTCAGGAACACGCCCAGCCAGCCCAGGAATGGCGAGAAGAACGGGAATGCCGCGCCGGTGCCGGCCAGCACCAGGGCCATGGTCGAAGACATGCCTGAGTAATTGGTGACGAAGGCGAAGGCCAGGACCATACCGATCGACAGGATCGGCCAGCGAAGCTCCCAGAACGTCTCTTTGAAAGTGGTCAGACCAGTTTTGGGGTTGATCTTGAGGATCCACATCGAGATCAGTGCCGAGAGGAAGATCGCTGTGCCAGTGGCGGAGATCGGGTCGAGCTTGAATACCGCCGGCATGGCGGTAGGCGCGCTGACGATCGGCGCGGTCTTGATCACCAACTGGTCGAGGTGCGGGATGGCGAAGTTGAATACGAAGTTGTACATCGCGCCGCCCGGGGCAAAGGCTGCCTTGAACGGTTTGAGGGTCCAGATGGTGACCAGCACGGTCAGGATCAGAAACGGCGACCAGGCCTTGAAGATTTCGCCGAAGCTGTACGGCGAAGGCTGGCTGCCACCACTGTTGACCACGGCGGCGCCGACGCTGCCTTTGGCTTCGGCGAACGAGCGCTTGGGCTGCCAGACCTTCAGGAACAGGGTCAGGGCGATCAGGCTGGCCAGGGCCGAGGTGATGTCTGGCAGCTCAGGGCCGATGAAGTTCGAGGTGAAGTACTGGGTGACGGCGAAGCTCAGGCCGGCGACCAGAGCGGCTGGCCAGGTTTCCTTCACACCGCGCAGGCCATCCATCATGAACACCAGCCAGAACGGCACGAACAGCGACAGCAGCGGCAGCTGGCGACCGGTCATCGCGCCAATGTGGAAGGCGTCGATCCCCGTGACTTGCCCGGCGACGATGATCGGGATGCCCAGGGCGCCGAACGCCACGGGCGCGGTGTTGGCGATCAGGCACAGGCCGGCGGCGTACAGTGGATTGAAGCCCAGGCCCACCAGCAGTGCGGCCGTGATGGCCACCGGGGCTCCGAAGCCGGCCGCGCCTTCGAGGAAGGCGCCGAAGCAGAAGCCGATCAGCAGGACTTGCAGGCGCTGGTCGTCGGTGATCGACAGCACGGAGCTTCGGATTACTTCGAACTGGCCGCTCTTGACCGTGAGTTTGTACAGGAACACCGCGGCGACGATGATCCAGGCAATCGGCCATAGGCCGTAGAGGAAGCCATAGCCTGCAGCGGCCAGCGCCATGTCGACAGGCATCTGGAAGGCGAAGATCGCGACCAGGATCGACAGGGCAAGCGTGATGCTGCCAGCGACATGGCCTTTGAGGCGGAACACCGCCAAGGCCAGGAAGAAGAACACGATGGGGATGACCGCCGCCAGTGCGGACAGGCCAAGACTACCAAGCGGGCTATAGAGTTGTTGCCAGGTTTGCATATGGGGTGGCCCCTAATTGTTGTTGGTCAGGCACTGGCATTGGATAATTGGTAATACCAATTTACAATGGCTGGTCGCTAGGTTAAAAGCGCCATTGAGGCTGTGTCAATTTGTCCCGGGGAAAACTTTGGTCGGATGCCGATGAATGGCTGACTGATAGGTA
Organism: Pseudomonas sp. NY15354; assembly: GCF_048068075.1. Lineage (NCBI taxonomy): Bacteria > Pseudomonadati > Pseudomonadota > Gammaproteobacteria > Pseudomonadales > Pseudomonadaceae > Pseudomonas > Pseudomonas sp. NY15354. Next base: position 70,787 of record NZ_JBLUPV010000021.1, on the reverse strand, counting down.
CGGGAAATCGTCAACTGGTGGGTGTCGATACGCCATGGATCGGCGAGAATAGACGCCCCCCAGAATGCGCGGGGATTGTGGAGAGCATGTGATGGTTTTTGATCAGGTCCGCCAACGGCGCCTGTCCGACGATATCGTCGATCGACTGGAAGGGATGATTCTCGAAGGCACGCTGACTTCAGGGCAGCGCCTGCCGGCCGAGCGGGTGCTGGCCGAGCAGTTCGGTGTGTCCCGTCCTTCGTTGCGCGAGGCGATCCAGAAGCTGGTGGCCAAAGGGTTGTTGGTCAGCCGCCAGGGCGGTGGCAACTACGTGGCCGAGGCGCTGGGGTCGACGTTCAGCGACCCACTGCTGCAATTGCTCGAGCGCAATCCCGAGGCCCAGCGCGACCTGCTGGAGTTTCGTCACACGCTGGAGGCCTCCTGCGCCTACTATGCGGCCCAGCGCGCCACCGAGCCCGACCGTGAGCGGCTCAAGGCGGCCTTCGACGTGCTGCAGGACTGCTACACCCGTGTCGACGAAGTCAGTCGGGCGGAGGAGGGCGCGGCCGATGCGCGCTTCCATCTGGCGATTGCCGAGGCCAGTCACAATGCGGTGCTGCTCCATACCATCCGCGGCTTGTTCGACCTCCTCAAGCGCAACGTGGTGACCAATATCGGCGGCATGTACCAGCAGCGCAGCGAGACCCGCGACATGCTGATCAGCCAGCATCGCGAGCTGTATCAGGCGATCATCGAGGGCAGAGCGGAAGATGCACGGGAGGTGTCGAGCCGGCACATCCTGTATGTGCAGGAAGTGCTCGAGGAGGCGCAGGAAGAGGCGCAGCGAGTGGCGCGGGCGGAGCGACGCAGCGGGCGTTGAGACGTGTTGCTTTGTGTTGGGCTCTTCGCGGATAAACCCGCACCCACAGGTGTGTCGCAGCATTCAGAATGCGCGCTGTTCCAGTGGGAGCGAGTTTACCCGCGAAGTGGCCTGCACAAGGCAGCGAGGGCTTACTCTCCCTTGCCCTTGTTGCGCATCGTGCGCTGGATCTCGCGGTTGGAGTCGCGCTCGCGCAGGGTGTCGCGCTTGTCGTACTCCTTCTTGCCCTTGCCCAGCGCGATTTCGCACTTGATCAGGTGCTTGCTCCAGTACAGCGAGAGGGCCACACAGGTGTAGCCCTTCTGTGCCACGGCAGCTTCCACGCGCTCGAGCTCACGCTTGTTCAGCAGCAGCTTGCGTGTGCGAGTGGGGTCGGCGATGACGTGGGTGCTGGCGGTGGTCAGCGGGGTGATGTGGCTGCCGAACAGCCAGGCTTCGCCATCCTTGAGCAGCACGTAGCTGTCGGTCAGGTGCGCTTTGCCGGCCCGCAGGCTCTTTACTTCCCAACCGGACAGGACCAGTCCGGCCTCGAACTTGTGTTCGATGAAGTAATCGTGTCGCGCTTTTTTGTTTTGCGCGATGGTCCCGGTCGGATGTTTCTTTTGCTTAGCCATAGGGGCCGCATTATAGGCAGTCGCTGCGTCGGCGGCTACGGGGTTTAGGTGTGCTTGAGCCTGTAGGATGAATCCCGGACAATGCAGAGCCTGTTCCCTTGAGCGGAACTGTTTTCGACGTGCTGAGAAAGCGCTGCCGCCCTGCCTTGGAAGTGACGCCTGGATGACTACCCATATTCAACGCTCTGCCCTGCTGCCGTACCCTGCCCAGGCGCTCTACGATCTGGTGAACGATGTGGCCAGCTACCCGAAGTTCCTGCCGTGGTGCTCGGCCTCGACCGTGATCGAAGCCAGCGACACGCACATGCGGGCGAAGCTGGAAGTGGCCAAGGGCGGCATGAGCCAGCAGTTCGTCACGCGTAATGTGCTGGTGCCTGGGCAGTCGATCGAGATGAACCTGGAGGAAGGGCCGTTCACCCAGTTGCACGGTCTCTGGGTGTTCAAAGCGCTGGGCGAAAAAGCCTGCAAGATCAGCCTCGACCTGTCCTTCGACTACGCCGGCCCGCTGGTGCGTGCCACCCTTGGCCCCTTGTTCAACCAGGCGGCCAATACCTTGGTCGATGCGTTCTGTCAGCGGGCCAAGCAACTCAATGGCTGAGGCAGACCTGAACATCGAAGTCGTGTATGCCACTGCCGAGCGTCAGTGGCTGCTGACATGCGTGGTGCCCGCAGGTACGACCGTGCGCCAAGCGTTGCTCCGCTCTCGGCTCGCCGAGCACGTGCCGGGCTTGGATGTTGAGGCTTGCCCAGTGGGGATCTTCGGCAAGGTGGTGAGTGATCCGCTTGCGCATCAGGTCGAGGAGGGGGACCGCCTGGAGGTCTACCGGCCGTTGGTGGCGGATCCGAAGGAAGTGCGCAAGCAACGTGCGGCCAAGGCGAGAGCTGCGCGGCAGGGGTAAGTCTGATGCCTGTAGGGTACGCGTGTGGTCGTTAAATCGGACAGGCAATAAAAAGCCCGGGCATGGCCCGGGCTTTTTTGTGTCTCGCCGCGATTACTGCGGGGAGGTTTCCAGCGGTGCTGGCGTCGGGACTGGCGTGGTCTCGATGGTGTCGATTTCTTTCTGGATAGACTCTTCCAGCGAGCCTGGCTTGGCCGGTTTTTCTTCCGGTTGGCTTGGCTGGTTCGGTTGAGTGGCTGGGCTGACGGTGGTGTCGCCACTGCCGCCAAGGATTTCCTGGTCGCGGCTCACGCCTGGCATGAAGTCGCCGGACAGGCTGACCAACTGATCGCTCTCGTTGAAGAAGATGCTCATGCGCTCTTGCTGACGCTGGCCGCCGCCAGGTTGCAGGCTGTAGAGGTAATCCCAGCGATTGGTGTTGAACGTGTCCTGAATCAGTGGGTTGCCCATGATAAACCTTACTTGGCGACGGGTCATTCCGGGGCGCAATTGGTCTATCATGTCCTGCGTAACGACATTGCCCTGCTGGATGTCGATTTTGTAAACCCCGGGAAACGAGCAACCGGCGAGTGCGAGCAGTCCCACGAGGGTGAGGCTGGTTAGCAAGAGCTTGGTGTTTTGCATCGGTGGGCGACTTCCACTATCTTGGCTGGACAACGTAAACCCCGATCATACCCGTATTAAGAGAAGCTGCGAAGCAGCATCGGCGAGAAAGCTGACCATGGTTGAAAATAGCGAATTGCGCAAAGCCGGTCTCAAGGTGACCCTGCCTCGAGTCAAGATTCTACAGATGCTCGACTCCACCGAGCAGCGCCACATGAGTGCCGAAGATGTCTACAAGGCGCTGATGGAAGCCGGTGAAGATGTCGGTCTGGCAACCGTGTATCGCGTACTGACCCAGTTCGAAGCGGCGGGTCTGGTTGTTCGCCACAACTTCGACGGCGGTCATGCGGTCTTCGAACTGGCTGACGGCGGCCACCACGACCATATGGTCAACGTGGACTCTGGTGAAGTCATTGAGTTCGTGGATACCGAGATCGAAAAGCGCCAGAAAGAGATCGTTGCCCAACACGGCTACGAACTGGTTGACCACAATCTGGTCCTCTATGTGCGCAAGAAAAAGTAACGATTTTATCGTTATCAAAACAAAGGCGACCTTCGGGTCGCCTTTTGTTTTTCTGCCCATCGAGGCCAGGTGTCGACGCGATATGCGGGTAGGCCCGCTCCTGCGAAAGCGGTGGTGCAGGGCAAGATAGTTGCTGCTACAGGGCTGGGTTGGGCTTCGATCTCGAGAGGTGCTCAGGCTTTCCCAGTGACTACCATCTTGCGCGCATGGGCCAGCGATTCCTTGGTGAGGTCGATACCGCCCAGCATGCGCGCAACCTCCTCGACCCGTTCGCGCTTGCCCAGGTTGGCCACGGCGGTATGGGTGGTATCGCTGTTGCGCAGCTTGTGCACGAACAGGTGATGGTGCCCCTGGGCTGCCACTTGGGGTAGGTGGGTCACGGTCAGTACCTGGCCGCGTTCGCCCAGTCGACGCAATAGCTGGCCGACGATTTCGGCGGTAGGGCCACCGATGCCGACGTCCACTTCATCGAACACCAGTGTGGGAATGCGCGAGGTCTGGGCGGTGATGACCTGGATCGCCAGGCTTATCCGGGACAGCTCGCCCCCTGACGCGACTTTTGCCAGGCCCTTGAGCGGCTGACCCGGGTTGGCGCTGACCAGTAGCTCGACCATCTCCAGGCCATGGGGCGACAGCTCGTTGCCTTCATGGGGGGTGAGCTCGATGCGGAAGCGTCCGCCAGGCATCCCTAGGCGCTGGATCTCCTGCTCGACAGCTGTGGCAAGCTGCCGGGCCGCCTGCTGGCGCAGAACGCTGAGCTCAAGGGCTTTAGCCTGGTAATGCTGGGCATAGGCTGCCAGTTCCTCGCCCAGGCGTTCTATCGATTCGTCGCTGGCGTTGAGCCCTTCCAGCTCGTCCATCAGGTGCTGTTGCAGATGTGGCAATTCGGTCGGGTGCACGCGGTGCTTGCGGGCCAGGGTATAGATGGTATCGAGGCGTTCCTCCAGGGCTTGCAGGCGCATGGGGTCGGCATCGAAGTGATCGAGGAAGCGGTTGAGCTCGCCCACGGCTTCCTCGACCTGGATCTGTGCGCTGGCGATCAGGTTGGCCGCCTCGCCCAAGGCCTTGGGCGCATTGCTTACGGCGGTCAGGCGATTGAGGCTGGTGGTCAGTGCGCTGAGCACATTGCCCGAATCGCTTTCGCTGCAATGGTCGATGACCTGGCGACAGATGCCGAAGAGGGCCTCGGCGTTGGTCAGGCTTTTGTGTTCCTGCTCCAACTGCTCCAGTTCGTTCTCGCCAAGGCCAAGGTTGTCCAGCTCTTCGAGTTGATAGCTGAGCAGTTGGTGACGGGCGCGTTGCTCGTCGCCGGAGTTGGACAGGCGCTCCAACTCCTGGCGGGTCTGACGCCAGCGCTGGGCAGCCAGGTGTACTTGGCGGGCCAGGTCGATGGCGCCCGCGTACTCGTCCACAAGGCGGCGATGGGTGTCGGTCTTGAGCAGGGACTGGTGTTCGTGCTGGCTGTGGATATCGATCAGCAGCTCGCCCAGTGCCTTGAGGTCGCCCAGAGGAGAGGGTGTGCCATTGATATAGCCGCGGCTTCGCCCTTCGGCGGTGATGACCCTGCGTAGGATGCACGGGCCGGTGGTGTCCAGGTCGCGCTCGGCGAGCCAGGTACGGGCCTCGGGGATCTCGTCCAGATCGAAGGTGGCGAGGATGTCCGCCTTGTCCGCGCCGGGGCGTACCACGCCGCTGTCGGCGCGATCGCCCAGGGCCAGGCCGAGGGCGTCTAGCATGATCGATTTACCGGCGCCGGTCTCGCCAGTGATCACGCTCATGCCGCGAGCAAGTTCGAGGTCGAGGTGTTCGACGATGGCGTAGTTGTGAATGGACAGGTGCACCAGCATGAGGGCGGCTCCCGAGGGGTCATGTCTGGTTATTTATACAGTGCTTTTTGCCAAGCTGACAATGCCCGCCTGGCGATCAGTATTGGCAGGGGAAAACCGAGTTGGCCCTTGAAGCTGGTTTTTCCGGCCCCATATAGCCGGCAAGACAAGACGAGCCTGTGCTCGCACATCAGAAATTGCGGAGGAGAAACCTAATGGCTGACGAACAGCTGGATGAGAAGAACCTTAACGCCGAAGAGGCTGGTGCAGAGGATCTCGGTGCTCGCGTCCAAGTGCTCGAGGAGCAGCTGGCTGCCGCCAAGGATCAGTCCCTGCGTGCTGCCGCCGATCTGCAGAACATCCGCCGTCGCGCCGAACAGGATGTCGAGAAGGCCCACAAGTTCGCCCTGGAGAAGTTCGCTGGCGACCTGCTGCCGGTGATCGACAGCCTTGAGCGTGGTCTGGAGCTGTCCAGTGCTGACGACGAGACCATCAAGCCGATGCGCGAAGGCATCGAGCTGACCCTGAAGATGTTCCACGACACCCTCAAGCGCTACAACCTCGAGCCAGTCGACCCGCACGGCGAGCCGTTCAACGCCGAGCACCACCAGGCCATGGCCATGCAAGAGAGTGCCGAGGTCGAGCCGAACAGCGTGCTCAAGGTGTTCCAGAAGGGCTACCTGCTCAATGGCCGTCTGCTGCGCCCCGCGATGGTGGTGGTGAGCAAGGCGCCAGCGGCCCCTCAGCCGTCGATTGATGAAAAGGCTTGAAATCCTTCCGGGCATCCCCATCTAGGTGTCAAGCATTCAAGTATTACCGCAGTTGGCCAATGTAGCCGCTGCAACCAAATTCAAGTTTCGGGAGAGTAAACATGGGCAAAATCATCGGTATCGACCTGGGGACCACCAACTCGTGCGTCTCCATCCTGGAAAACGGTAACGTCAAGGTCATCGAGAACGCCGAAGGCGCGCGTACCACCCCTTCGATCGTGGCCTACGCCAACGATGGCGAGATTCTGGTCGGCCAGTCGGCCAAGCGCCAGGCCGTCACCAACCCGCACAACACGCTGTTCGCGGTGAAGCGCCTGATCGGCCGCCGCTTCGAAGAAGACGTCGTGCAGAAAGACATCAAGCTGGTTCCATACAAGATCGTCAAGGCCAACAATGGTGACGCCTGGGTCGAAGCCAGCGGCAAGGAAATGGCGCCGCCGCAGATCAGCGCCGAAGTCCTGAAGAAAATGAAGAAGACCGCCGAAGACTACCTCGGCGAGCCAGTGACCGAAGCGGTCATCACCGTGCCGGCCTACTTCAACGACAGCCAGCGCCAGGCTACCAAGGATGCCGGTCGCATCGCCGGTCTGGACGTCAAGCGCATCATCAACGAGCCGACCGCCGCTGCACTGGCCTACGGCATGGACAAGGCCAAGGGCGACCACACTGTCATCGTCTATGACCTCGGTGGTGGTACCTTCGACGTTTCGGTCATCGAAATCGCCGAAGTCGACGGTGAGCACCAGTTCGAAGTACTGGCCACCAACGGCGACACCTTCCTGGGTGGCGAAGACTTCGACATGCGCCTGATCGACTACCTCGTCGACGAGTTCAAGAAAGAGTCCGGCATGGACCTGAAGAACGATCCTCTGGCCCTGCAGCGTCTGAAGGAAGCCGCTGAAAAGGCCAAGATCGAGCTGTCTTCCGCTCAGTCGACCGACGTCAACCTGCCGTACATCACTGCAGATGCTACCGGTCCTAAGCACTTGAACGTGAAGATCTCCCGCGCCAAGCTGGAGTCGCTGGTCGAAGACCTGGTCAACCGTACCATCGAGCCTTGCCGCATCGCCTTGAAGGACGCCGGCATCGACGCCAGCAAGATCGACGACGTGATCCTGGTCGGCGGTCAGACCCGTATGCCGCTGGTGCAGAAGGCCGTTGCCGACTTCTTCGGCAAGGAAGCTCGCAAGGACGTCAACCCGGATGAAGCGGTCGCCATGGGTGCTGCCATCCAGGGCGCGGTCCTGGCCGGTGACGTCAAGGACGTTCTGCTGCTGGACGTCAGCCCGCTGACCCTGGGTATCGAAACCATGGGTGGCGTGATGACTGCGCTGATCGAGAAGAACACCACCATCCCGACCAAGAAGTCGCAGGTGTTCTCGACCGCCGATGACAACCAGAACGCCGTGACCATTCACGTGCTGCAAGGTGAGCGTAAGCAGGCTGCGCAGAACAAGTCGCTGGGTAAATTCGACCTGGCCGACATTCCGCCGGCCCCGCGTGGTGTTCCGCAGATCGAAGTGACCTTCGACATCGACGCCAACGGCATCCTGCACGTCAGCGCGAAGGACAAGGCCACCGGCAAGTCCCAGTCGATCGTGATCAAGGCCAACTCGGGTCTGTCCGACGAGGAAATCGAGCGCATGGTGCGTGACGCCGAGGCCAACGCCGAGGAAGACCGCAAGTTCGAAGAGCTGGCCGCTGCCCGTAACCAGGGTGATGCGCTGGTTCACTCGACCCGCAAGATGGTCACCGACGCTGGCGACAAGGCCACCGCTGAAGAGAAGGCGGCGATCGAAGCGGCGGTGGTTGCCCTGGAAGCTGCCCTGAAGGGCGACGACAAGGCTGCCATCGACGCCAAGGTCGAGGAGCTGTCCAAAGTCTCCGCGCCGGTTGCCCAGAAGATGTATGCCGAGCAGCAGGCTGAACAGCCTCAGGGCGGCGCGCAGCAGGCCGAGCCGGAAGCCAAGCACGATGACGTGGTTGACGCCGAGTTCGAAGAAGTAAAAGACAACAACAAGCAGTAATCCCTGCATGTTGTCGGCCAGTTCACCGTCGATTGTCGGTGAGCTGGTAGGATGTCGCCGCGCGGGGGCTTGCTCCCGCGTTGGCGTGTCTGGAATACGAGAATTTTTACAGCATCTGTCAGGGCGCATTCGTGTGGTGGCAGGTGCTGACGGCGTGGCGCGACATGCGCATGAGCGCGCCGAATGCCCCCAAGAGTGCAATGACCTATGGCAAAGCGTGATTTTTATGAGGTCCTGGGTGTCGAGCGCGGCGCCAGCGAAGGCGATCTCAAGAAGGCCTATCGCCGCCTGGCGATGAAGTATCACCCGGACCGCAACCCGGGCGACAAGGAGTCGGAAGACAAATTCAAGGAGGCCAACGAGGCTTACGAGATTCTGTCCGATGCCAGCAAGCGCGCAGCCTACGACCAGTACGGCCATGCCGGCGTCGATCCGAGCATGGGTGGTGGCGGTGCCGGCTTTGGCGGTGCCAACTTCTCGGACATCTTCGGCGATGTCTTCAGTGACTTCTTTGGCGGCGGTCGCGGTGGTTCCCGTGGCGGCGCGCAGCGCGGCAGCGACCTGCGTTATACCTTGGAGCTGAATCTCGAGGAGGCCGTGCGCGGCACCACGGTCAGCATCCGTGTTCCGACCCTGGTCAATTGCAAGCCTTGCGATGGTTCGGGTGCGAAGAAGGGCTCGACCCCGTCGGCCTGTCCGACTTGCGGCGGCATCGGCCAGGTGCGCATGCAGCAGGGCTTCTTCTCGGTGCAGCAAACCTGCCCGCGCTGCCATGGTCAGGGCAAGATCATCACCGATCCTTGCACCTCCTGCCATGGCGAAGGCCGTGTCGAGGAGTACAAGACGCTGTCGGTCAAGGTGCCGGCAGGTGTCGATACCGGCGATCGCATTCGCCTGTCCGGCGAGGGCGAGGCGGGCACCCATGGTGGTCCGACCGGTGATCTCTATGTGGTCATCAGCGTGCGCGAGCACGCCATCTTCCAGCGTGACGGCAAGCATCTGTACTGCGAGGTGCCGATCAGCTACACCGACGCAGCCCTGGGTGGCGAGCTGGAAGTGCCGACCCTCGATGGTCGGGTCAAGCTCAAGATCCCGGAAGGGACCCAGACCGGCAAGCAGTTCCGTCTGCGTGGCAAGGGCGTGGCCCCTGTGCGCGGTGGTGGGGCTGGCGACCTGCTGTGCCGTGTGGCGGTGGAGACTCCGGTCAACCTCAGTCGCCGCCAGCGCGAGCTGCTCGAGGAGCTGCGTGACTCGCTGGAGGGCGATAGCTCTCATTCGCCCAAGGCCAGTGGCTGGTTCGAGGGTGTGAAGCGCTTCTTCGGCGATCTCTGACAAGGAACAGGCTATGCGACGTATTGCGGTAATGGGCGCGGCTGGGCGGATGGGCAAGACCCTCGTCGAGGCTGTGCAGCAACAGGCGCCCCAGGCAGGCCTGACGGCGGCCATCGATCGTCCGGACAGCTCTTTGGTCGGCGCCGATGCCGGCGAGTTGGCGGCGCTGGGTCGAATTGGTGTGGAAATCTCCAGCGATCTGTCCAAGGTCGCTGACGAGTTCGATGTGTTGATCGACTTCACCCACCCCTCGGTGACCCTGAAGAACCTCGCATTCTGCCGCAAGGCAGGCAAAGCGATGGTGATCGGTACTACCGGCTTCACGCCAGAGGAAAAAGAACAGTTGGCCGAGGCAGGCAAGGAGATTCCGATTGTCTTCGCTGCCAACTTCAGTGTCGGCGTCAACCTTTGCCTGAAGCTGCTGGATACCGCGGCGCGGGTGCTGGGCGACGAGGTGGATATCGAGATCATCGAGGCGCACCACCGTCACAAAGTCGACGCGCCATCGGGCACTGCCTTGCGCATGGGTGAGGTGGTTGCCCAGGCGCTGGGTCGTGACCTGGGCGAAGTGGCGGTCTATGGGCGCGAGGGTCAGACCGGCGCTCGTGACCGTCAGGCCATCGGCTTCGCCACGGTTCGCGCCGGGGACGTGGTGGGAGACCATACCGTGCTGTTCGCAGCAGAAGGCGAGCGCGTGGAGATTACTCACAAGGCCTCCAGCCGCATGACCTTCGCCAAGGGGGCGGTGCGTGCCGCGCTCTGGCTTGAAGGGCGCGAGCCGGGCCTGTACGACATGCAGGATGTGCTCGAATTGCGTTAAGGCAGTTGGAGTGGTGCTGGCTCTTCGCGGGTAAGCCTGCTTCCTCACGGCAATAGCGTCGCTCTCAGGTGCGAAGCGGTTCTTGAGGGGGTGCCTGCGAAGAAGCCATCGCCGATGCCGGTCTGTCGCATTCCTGTGTTTCAGAGACACATACGCGGTAGACCTAAAACGTAATTTTCTGTAAGCTACAGCTTTAGTGTGTCCACTAAAAGCGCGCAGCGAATTGAATTCAGCACATGAAAGCGGGGTGACGTGTCCATACGTCACTCCGCTTTTTTGCAACCTGCGATCGCCCTTTCATGCTTGATTTACGGGAGGTCTTCTTGACAAAGCCAGCCATACTCGCCCTTGCCGACGGCAGTATTTTCCGCGGTGAAGCTATCGGTGCCGACGGTCAGACCGTTGGTGAGGTGGTATTCAACACCGCTATGACCGGCTACCAGGAAATCCTTACAGACCCTTCCTACGCGCAGCAAATCGTAACCCTGACCTACCCGCACATCGGCAATACCGGTACCACACCGGAAGACGCCGAGTCGAACCGTGTCTGGTCCGCAGGCCTGGTCATTCGTGACCTGCCGCTGCTGGCCAGCAACTGGCGCAACACCCAGTCGCTGCCTGAGTACCTCAAGGCCAATAACGTCGTCGCCATTGCCGGCATCGACACTCGCCGCCTGACCCGTATCCTGCGTGAAAAGGGCGCCCAGAACGGCTGCATCCTCGCCGGTGACAATATCAGCGAAGAAGCCGCCATCGCCGCCGCCCGCGCCTTCCCGGGCCTGAAGGGCATGGACCTGGCCAAGGTCGTCTCCACCAAGGAGCGCTACGAGTGGCGCTCCAGCGTGTGGGAGCTGAAGACCGACAGCCACCCGACCATTGAAGCTGCCGACCTGCCGTACCATGTGGTTGCCTTCGACTACGGCGTCAAGCTGAACATCCTGCGCATGCTGGTCGCCCGCGGCTGCCGCGTGACTGTGGTGCCTGCCCAGACCCCAGCCAGCGAAGTCCTGGCGCTGAATCCGGACGGCGTGTTCCTGTCCAACGGCCCTGGTGATCCGGAGCCTTGCGACTACGCGATCCAGGCGATCAAGGACATCCTCGAGACCGAGATCCCGGTATTCGGCATCTGCCTCGGCCACCAGTTGCTGGCCCTGGCCTCCGGCGCCAAGACCGTCAAGATGGGCCACGGTCACCACGGTGCCAACCACCCGGTCCAGGACCTGGACACCGGCGTGGTCATGATCACCAGCCAGAACCACGGTTTCGCCGTCGACGAAGCCACCCTGCCGGGCAATGTCCGCGCCATCCATAAGTCGCTGTTCGACGGTACCCTGCAGGGCATCGAGCGCACCGACAAGAGCGCGTTCAGCTTCCAGGGCCACCCTGAAGCGAGCCCTGGCCCGACCGACGTCGCGCCACTGTTCGATCGTTTCATCGATGCCATGGCCAAGCGCCGCTGAGCATCCTGCATCAAGGCCCCGGGGCGGCGAGTGCCGCGCCCGGAAGCGCCTGACCCAGATTGTTCAAGACGGCTTGCCGACTGACCCGCGGATTTGAGTGACAACCATGCCAAAACGTACAGACATCAAAAGCATCCTGATTCTCGGCGCTGGCCCGATCGTGATCGGCCAGGCCTGCGAATTCGACTACTCCGGCGCCCAGGCCTGTAAAGCCCTGCGCGAGGAAGGTTTCCGCGTCATCCTGGTGAACTCCAACCCGGCCACCATCATGACCGACCCGGCCATGGCCGACGCCACCTACATCGAGCCGATCAAGTGGCAGTCGGTGGCCAAGATCATCGAGAAAGAGCGTCCAGACGCACTGCTGCCGACCATGGGCGGCCAGACCGCGCTGAACTGCGCCCTGGACCTGGAGCGTCACGGCGTTCTGGAAAAATTCGGCGTCGAGATGATCGGTGCCAACGCCGACACCATCGACAAGGCCGAAGACCGTTCGCGTTTCGACAAGGCGATGAAGGCCATTGGCCTTGAGTGCCCGCGCTCCGGTATCGCCCACAGCATGGAAGAAGCCAATGCGGTGCTCGAGCGCCTGGGCTTCCCATGCATCATCCGTCCGTCCTTCACCATGGGCGGCACCGGTGGCGGTATCGCCTACAACCGTGAAGAGTTCGAAGAAATCTGCGCCCGTGGTCTGGACCTGTCGCCGACCAAGGAACTGCTGATCGACGAATCGCTGATCGGCTGGAAGGAATACGAGATGGAGGTTGTCCGCGACAAGAAGGACAACTGCATCATCGTCTGCTCCATCGAGAACTTCGACCCGATGGGCGTGCACACCGGTGACTCCATCACCGTTGCGCCGGCGCAGACCCTGACCGACAAGGAATACCAGATCATGCGCAACGCCTCCCTGGCGGTGCTGCGCGAGATCGGCGTTGAAACCGGCGGCTCCAACGTCCAGTTCGGTATCTGCCCGAACACCGGCCGTATGGTCGTGATCGAGATGAACCCGCGTGTATCGCGCTCCTCGGCACTGGCCTCCAAGGCCACCGGCTTCCCGATCGCCAAGATCGCCGCCAAGCTGGCCGTTGGTTACACCCTCGACGAACTGCAGAACGACATCACTGGCGGTCGTACCCCGGCGTCCTTCGAGCCGTCGATCGACTACGTCGTCACCAAGCTGCCGCGCTTCGCCTTCGAGAAGTTCCCGAAAGCCGACGCCCGCCTGACCACCCAGATGAAGTCCGTGGGTGAAGTCATGGCTATCGGCCGTACCTTCCAGGAGTCCCTGCAGAAAGCCCTGCGCGGCCTGGAAGTCGGTGCCTGCGGTCTCGACCCGAAAATCGACCTGGCCAACCCGGAAGCCAACAGTATCCTCAAGCGCGAGCTGACGGTGCCGGGCGCCGAGCGTATCTGGTACGTCGCCGATGCCATGCGTGCTGGCATGACTTGCGAGCAGATCTTCGACCTGACCGGCATCGACATGTGGTTCCTGGTGCAGATGGAAGACCTGATCAAGGAAGAAGAGAAGGTCAAGACCCTGGCCCTGTCGTCGATCGACAAGGACTACATGCTGCGCCTCAAGCGCAAGGGCTTCTCGGACCAGCGTCTGGCCAAGCTGCTCGGCATCACTGACAAGAACCTGCGCCGTCACCGCCACAAGCTGGAGGTGTTCCCGGTGTACAAGCGCGTCGACACCTGCGCCGCTGAGTTCGCCACCGACACCGCCTACCTGTACTCGACCTACGAGGAAGAGTGCGAGGCCAACCCGTCGACCCGCGACAAGATCATGATCCTGGGTGGCGGCCCGAACCGTATCGGCCAAGGTATCGAGTTCGATTACTGCTGCGTACACGCCGCCCTCGCGCTGCGTGAAGACGGTTACGAGACCATCATGGTCAACTGCAACCCGGAAACCGTCTCCACCGATTACGACACCTCCGACCGTCTGTACTTCGAGCCGCTGACCCTGGAAGATGTGCTGGAAGTCTGCCGTGTCGAGAAGCCGAAAGGCGTCATCGTTCACTATGGCGGCCAGACCCCGCTGAAACTGGCTCGTGCCCTGGAAGAAGCTGGCGTACCGATCATCGGTACCAGCCCGGACGCCATCGACCGCGCCGAAGACCGCGAGCGTTTCCAGCAGATGGTTCAGCGTCTGAGCCTGCTGCAGCCGCCAAACGCCACCGTGCGCAGCGAAGAAGAAGCCATCAGCGCCGCTGGTGGCATTGGCTACCCGCTGGTGGTACGTCCTTCCTACGTACTGGGCGGTCGCGCCATGGAGATCGTCTACGAGCTGGACGAGCTCAAGCGCTATCTGCGTGAAGCGGTGCAGGTCTCGAACGACAGCCCGGTCCTGCTCGACCACTTCCTCAACTGCGCCATCGAGATGGACGTGGATGCGGTCTGCGACGGTACCGACGTGGTGATTGGTGCGATCATGCAGCACATCGAACAGGCCGGTGTTCACTCCGGTGACTCGGCGTGCTCGCTGCCGCCTTACTCGCTGAGCAAGGAAGTACAGGACGAGGTCCGTGTACAGGTCAAGAAAATGGCCCTGGAACTGGGCGTTGTCGGCCTGATGAACGTACAGCTGGCCCTGCAAGGCGACAAGATCTATGTGATCGAAGTCAACCCGCGCGCCTCGCGTACCGTGCCGTTCGTCTCCAAGTGCATCGGCACCTCGCTGGCGATGATCGCGGCCCGTGTCATGGCCGGTAAGACCCTGAAAGAACTGGGCTTCACCCAGGAAATCATCCCGAACTTCTACAGCGTCAAGGAAGCCGTCTTCCCGTTCGCCAAGTTCCCAGGTGTTGACCCGATCCTCGGCCCTGAGATGAAATCCACCGGTGAAGTCATGGGTGTCGGCGACAGCTTCGGCGAAGCCTTCGCCAAGGCCCAGATGGGCGCCAGCGAAGTGCTGCCAAGCGGAGGCACCGCCTTCATCAGTGTGCGTGACGACGACAAGCCGCAGGTTGCGGGTGTCGCGCGCGACTTGATCGCCCTGGGCTTCGAAGTGGTCGCCACCGCTGGTACCGCCAAGGTCATCGAGGCGGCGGGCCTGAAGGTGCGCCGTGTGAACAAAGTGACCGAAGGTCGTCCGCACGTGGTCGACATGATCAAGAACGACGAAGTGTCGCTGATCATCAACACCACCGAAGGTCGTCAGTCGATCGCCGATTCCTACTCGATTCGTCGCAATGCGCTGCAGCACAAAATCTACTGCACGACCACCATTGCGGCTGGTGAAGCCATCTGTGAAGCGCTGAAGTTCGGTCCCGAGAAGACCGTTCGCCGCTTGCAGGATCTGCACGCAGGACTCAAAGCATGAGCATGACCAAGTACCCAATGACCGTCCAGGGCGCTCGCGCCCTGGAAGAGGAGCTGACCTTCCTGAGCAAGACCGAGCGCCCGCGCCTGAGCCAGGCGATCGGTGAAGCGCGGGAGCTGGGCGACCTCAAGGAAAACGCCGAATACCATGCTGCTCGCGAAGAGCAGGGCATGGTCGAGGCGCGTATCCGCGATATCGAAGGACGTCTGCAGAACTCGGTGGTTATCGATGTGACCACCATTGCCCACACTGGCAAGGTGATCTTCGGTACCACCGTGGACCTGGAGAACACCGAGACCGGCGATCAGGTTTCCTACCAGATCGTGGGTGAGGATGAGGCGGACATCAAGAAGGGCAAGCTCTCGGCGAGCGCACCGATTGCCCGTGCCATCATCGGCAAGGAAGAGGGCGATACGGTCGTCGTCAACACGCCAAGCGGCACGGTCGAGTACGAGATTGTCGAAGTCAAGCACATCTGACCGGCGCCTGCGGGCGCCGTCCCTTGAGGGGATCCTCTGGCAACTGGCCCAGGTTTTCTGGGTCGGGGGCCTGTGGGTGTTCCATGTGGGGTTGGTGCCGGCACTCAAGGTGACCGGCCTTGCGCCGTTGTTGGTGCAGGATGTGGCGGCGCAGATCGACCGTTGGTTGATCGGCGTCGCGTTGCTTGGTCTGATGACCCAGCTGGCGGTATTGGCGAGGGTGGACGGCCTGGCGGCCTGGTGGCGACAGTTCCGTGGCCAGATGCTGTTGCTCGGCTTCGGTGCCTGTATCGGTTACTACACGCTGCGCTACGGGATTTCCGTGGGTGAGCGTTGGCAGATGTTCTGCTTCCTGGTGCTGGGCTTCTCCGGCATCGTGCTGGTGGCTCAGCCGGTCCCGGTCAGGGCGCGTCCACCGCGCCACTGACCGGAGCCACCGTCACTTGTAACGGTGGATATTGGACAGCTGCTTGTTCGGCTGCGGATTCTTGCGATAGATCAGCGCTTTCTTGCCGATGGTCTGTACCAGTTCGGCGCGGCCGGCCTTGCACAGTTCGGCGATGGCAGCGGCGCGTTCTTCGCGGTCTTCCGAGCGGATTTCGACCTTGATCAATTCATGATCGGTCAGTGCGCGCTCCAGTTCGGCGATGACACCTTCGTTCAAACCATTGCCCGCGACGATCAGGACCGGCTTCAGGTCGTGACCAATCGATTTGTATTGTTTCTTCTGCTCGTTATTGAGCGGCATAATCTGACCCTTTTCGTCTGATTCTGTAAAATTGGCGGCCATTTTACCCGAGGGCCCGTGGCTCCGCCCAGTCAATCACGACGCTAATCATCGAGGTGCCCCGTGGCGCAACGTTCCAAGAGCAGCCATAACTGGCTGAGAGAGCATTTCAACGATCCTTTCGTCAAGCAGGCGCAGAAGGATGGCTATCGCTCGCGTGCGAGCTACAAGCTGCTGGAGATCCAGGAAAAGGACAAGCTGATCCGCCCTGGCATGAGTGTGATCGACCTCGGCGCTGCGCCGGGCGGCTGGTCGCAGGTGACCAGTCGTCTGATTGGTGGCCAAGGGCGCCTGATCGCCTCGGACATCCTGGAAATGGACTCGATCCCCGACGTTACCTTCATTCAGGGCGACTTTACCCAGGATGAGGTGCTCCAGCGGATCCTCGAGGCGGTCGGTGATTCGCACGTGGACCTTGTGATTTCAGACATGGCCCCCAATATGAGTGGTACGCCTGCTGTGGACATGCCGCGCGCCATGTTCCTGTGCGAACTGGCCCTGGACCTGGCGAGCCGCGTATTGCGTCCAGGCGGGGATTTTCTGATCAAGATCTTCCAGGGAGAAGGTTTCGACCAGTATCTCAAGGACGTGCGTGGCAAGTTCGACAAGGTGCAGATGCGCAAGCCGTCGTCTTCCCGCGACCGGTCCCGTGAGCAGTATCTGTTGGGCCGAGGCTTCAAGGGGGCGTGAGGGGCGTTTTGCGGATCAGCCGATAGTTATTTCCAATCGGCGGATCCGTCAGGATCGTCCGAACTTCGTGTAGTCTAGCTTTCACAAAGGGTTACAGACGGCGCCTGCGGATGCGTAGGTAATGTAGTAAGTTAGGGCGGTGAATATCATGCGAGGCACGGCTGCGTCGTGCGCCGGCCTCAGAGGGTAGCTAATTGAACGACATGGCAAAGAATCTGATCCTGTGGTTGATCATCGCGGCTGTCCTTGTGACGGTGATGAACAACTTCTCCAGCCCTAACGAGCCGCAGACCCTCAACTATTCCGACTTCATTCAGCAGGTCAAGGACGGTAAGGTCGAGCGTGTGACCGTCGATGGCTATGTCATCACCGGCAAGCGTACCGATGGCGACAACTTCAAGACTGTTCGTCCGGCCATCACCGACAACGGCCTGATCGGCGATCTGGTCGACAACCATGTCGTGGTCGAAGGCAAGCAGCCAGAGCAGCAGAGCATCTGGACCCAGTTGCTGGTAGCCAGCTTCCCGATACTGGTGATCATTGCTGTATTCATGTTCTTCATGCGCCAGATGCAAGGCGGGGCGGGCGGCAAGGGCGGCCCGATGAGCTTTGGCAAGAGCAAGGCGCGCCTGTTGTCCGAAGACCAGGTCAAGACCACCCTGGCCGACGTCGCAGGTTGCGATGAGGCCAAGGAAGAAGTCGGCGAGCTGGTTGAGTTCCTGCGCGACCCTGGCAAGTTCCAGCGCCTCGGTGGTCGCATTCCGCGCGGCGTGCTGATGGTCGGCCCGCCCGGTACCGGTAAGACCCTGCTCGCCAAGGCCATTGCGGGCGAGGCCAAGGTGCCGTTCTTTACCATTTCCGGTTCTGACTTCGTCGAGATGTTCGTCGGTGTCGGTGCCAGCCGTGTCCGCGATATGTTCGAGCAGGCGAAAAAGCACGCGCCGTGCATCATCTTCATCGACGAGATCGATGCCGTTGGTCGCCACCGTGGCGCCGGCATGGGCGGCGGTCACGACGAACGTGAACAGACCCTCAACCAGTTGCTGGTAGAGATGGACGGCTTCGAAATGAACGATGGCATCATTGTCATCGCCGCCACCAACCGTCCTGACGTGCTCGACCCGGCACTGCTGCGTCCTGGTCGCTTCGACCGTCAGGTGGTGGTCGGTTTGCCGGACATCCGCGGTCGTGAACAGATCCTCAAGGTGCACATGCGCAAGGTGCCGGTTGGCGAGAACGTCAACGCTGCTGTCATTGCTCGCGGTACGCCCGGCTTCTCCGGTGCCGACCTGGCCAACCTGGTCAACGAGGCCTCGTTGTTCGCTGCGCGCGCCAGCAAGCGCCTGGTCGAGATGAAGGAGTTCGAACTGGCCAAGGACAAGATCATGATGGGCGCCGAGCGCAAGACCATGGTCATGTCCGAGAAAGAAAAACAGAACACCGCCTACCACGAAGCGGGGCACGCCATTGTCGGTCGTGTCGTTCCCGAGCATGATCCGGTCTACAAGGTCTCGATCATTCCGCGCGGCCGCGCCCTGGGTGTGACCATGTTCCTGCCAGAGGAAGACCGCTACAGCCTTTCCAAGCGCGCGTTGGTCAGTCAGATCTGCTCGCTTTATGGCGGCCGTATTGCCGAAGAGATGACCCTGGGCTTCGATGGCGTCACCACTGGTGCCTCCAACGACATCATGCGTGCCAGCCAGATCGCCCGGAACATGGTCACCAAGTGGGGCCTGTCCGAGAAGCTCGGCCCGCTGATGTACGCCGAAGAGGAGGGCGAGGTGTTCCTCGGTCGCAGTGCGGCGAGCCAGCATGCCAGTGTCTCGGGTGAAACCGCCAAGCTGATCGACTCCGAAGTGCGCAGCATCATCGATCACTGCTATGCCACGGCCAAGCAGATTCTCACCGACAACCGCGACAAGCTCGACGCGATGGCTGAAGCCTTGATGAAGTACGAGACCATTGATGCCGACCAGATCGACGACATCATGGCAGGCCGTACGCCACGTGAACCGCGTGATTGGGACAATGATGCCGGCACTTCCGGTAACCAGGCCTCCCAAGGTGATCGTCCGGAGTCGCCGATCGGCGGTCCAGCGGCTCAACACTAAGGGCATCTATGAGCTCACAGCAGTACCCAGCCCGGTTGCCTTGCGGCAACCGGGTTCTTGATTTGTCCCGTACCCATGTCATGGGTATCCTTAATATCACCCCTGATTCCTTCTCTGACGGCGGGCGCTTCAATCAGCGCGACGAGGCTTTGCGCCATGCCGAGGCGATGGTGTCAGCCGGTGCGACCCTGATCGACATCGGCGGTGAGTCCACCCGTCCCGGTGCCAGGGCTGTCTCCCCGACCGAGGAACTGGAGCGTGTAGCGCCTATGGTCGAGGCGATCAACAGCCGGCTCGACGTCATCATCTCGGTCGATACCTCCACTCCAGCGGTCATGCGCGAATCCGCTCGCCTGGGCGCGGGGCTGATCAACGACGTGCGAGCCCTGGAGCGCGATGGAGCCCTGGATGCTGCTGCTGATACTGGGCTGCCAGTGTGCCTGATGCACATGCGTGGCGAGCCGGGCAACATGCAGGACAATCCGCATTACGACGATGTGTCCGCTGAGGTGACGCGCTATCTTGAGCAGCGAATGGCAGCCTGCGCCGCTGCTGGGATCGACGCCAACCGCATCATCCTCGATCCGGGTTTTGGCTTCGCCAAGACGCTTGATCACAATCTCAGTCTCTTCAAACACATGGAAGTGCTCTATCGCCTGGGGCGGCCGTTGCTGGTTGGCGTCTCACGCAAGAGCATGATCGGCCTCACGCTCGATCGCCCTGTGGGTGAGCGGCTTTACGGCAGCTTGGCGCTGGCGGCATTGGCCATGACCAAAGGTGCCAGCATCCTGCGAGTGCACGATGTGGCCGAGACCGTCGACGTGGTGCGAATGATCACCGCGGTGCAGAACGCCGAATAAGAACATTGGAGTCCCTATGAGCAGAAAATACTTTGGTACCGACGGTATCCGTGGTCGCGTCGGCGAATACCCCATTACCCCCGACTTCATGCTGAAGCTGGGCTGGGCGGCGGGCATGGCGTTCCGCAAGCAAGGCAATTGCCGCGTGCTGGTGGGCAAGGACACCCGAATTTCGGGCTACATGTTCGAATCCGCCCTGGAAGCCGGTCTCTCTGCTGCCGGTGCCGACGTGATGCTGCTGGGGCCCATGCCGACTCCGGCGATCGCCTATCTGACCCGTACCTTCCATGCCGAGGCGGGTATCGTCATCAGTGCATCGCACAATCCGCACGATGACAACGGCATCAAGTTCTTCTCCGGTCAGGGCACCAAGTTGCCTGACGAGGTCGAGTTGATGATCGAAGAGCTGCTCGATCAGCCGATGACCGTGGTCGAGTCCAGTAAGCTGGGGAAGGTGTCGCGTATCAATGATGCGGCCGGCCGTTACATTGAGTTCTGCAAGAGCAGCGTGCCGACCAGCACCAGCTTCGAGGGACTCAAGTTGGTGATCGATTGCGCCCATGGTGCGACCTACAAGGTGGCGCCAAGCGTGTTCCGTGAGCTCGGTGCCGACGTTACCGTACTGCACGCCCAGCCTGACGGGCTGAACATCAACGAAGGGTGCGGCTCGACCCACATCGAGTCGCTGCAGGCGGCCGTGCTGGTGGGGCACGCTGACCTTGGGATCGCCTTCGACGGCGATGGTGACCGCGTGCTGATGGTCGACCATACCGGTGCCATCGTCGACGGTGACGAACTGCTGTTCATCATCGCACGAGATCTGAAAGACCGAGGCAAGTTGCAGGGTGGGGTAGTGGGTACCCTGATGAGCAACCTGGGGCTGGAGTTGGCGCTCAAGGACCTGGATATTCCGTTTGCCCGGGCCAAGGTGGGTGACCGCTATGTGATGGCTGAGCTGCTTGAGCGCGATTGGCAGCTCGGTGGCGAAAACTCCGGTCACGTCGTGTGCTGCAACCATACCACTACCGGTGATGCGATCATTGCCGCGCTGCAAGTGCTGATGGCGCTCAAGCGTCGGGGCGAGACACTGGCCCAGGCTCGCCAGGGGTTGCGCAAGTGCCCGCAGGTATTGATCAACGTGCGCTTTGGTGCGAGCAAGGTCGATCCTCTGGAAAACCCGGCCGTGCAGGAGGCCAGCGCCAAGGTCACTGAAGCCATGGCCGGACGTGGGCGCGTGCTGCTGCGCAAGTCTGGTACTGAGCCGTTGGTGCGGGTGATGGTCGAAGGCGACGATGAAAACCAAGTCCGCGGCCATGCCGAAGCCTTGGCCAAGTTGGTCGCTGAAGTTTGTGCCTGAAATAGGCTTGCCAGCGCAGATCGGGTTGGGTAAGATCTGCGCCCACTTTGACCGACGAGGTAAAGCATGCGTCGCCCCATGGTAGCTGGTAACTGGAAGATGCACGGTACCCGCGCCAGCGTCGCTGAGCTGACCGAAGGCTTGAGCAATCTGGCCTTGCCGGGCGGAGTGGAAGTCGCGGTGTTCCCCCCATCCCTTTTCATCACTCAGGTGGTTGAAGGTTTGCAGGGCAAGGGAATCATCGTCGGCGCACAGAATTCTGCTGTACAGCCCGAACAGGGCGCGCTGACCGGCGAAATCGCACCGAGTCAGCTGGCTGAAGCAGGCTGTGAGCTTGTGCTGGTCGGGCACTCGGAGCGTCGTCAGATCATTGGCGAGAGCGATGAAGTGCTCAACCGCAAGTTCGCAGCAGCCCAGGCAAGTGGTTTGACGCCAGTGCTCTGTGTGGGGGAGACCCTCGAAGAGCGCGAGGCAGGCAAGACGCTGGAGGTGGTCGGGCGTCAACTGAGCAGTATCATCGATGAGTTCGGTGTTGCGGCTTTTGCCAATGCAGTAATCGCCTATGAGCCTGTTTGGGCCATCGGTACAGGTTTGACGGCCACGCCTCAGCAAGCTCAGGATGTGCATGCAGCCATTCGAGCCCAGCTGGCGGCGCAGGACGCCGAAGTTGCCGCAAACGTGCAGCTTCTCTATGGCGGCAGCGTGAAGGCGGCCAATGCGGCCGAACTGTTCGGCATGCCGGATATCGATGGGGGGCTCATTGGTGGAGCGTCCCTGAACGCAGACGAATTCGGTGCAATTTGTCGCGCCGCAGGAAACTGAACAAATGCTGGAAACAGTCGTAGTTGTTTTTCATCTGTTGGCTGCACTGGCTGTGGTAGTGCTGGTTCTGTTGCAACAGGGTAAAGGTGCGGAAGCAGGTGCATCTTTCGGCGCAGGTGCTTCAAATACTGTGTTCGGAAGCCAAGGTTCCGCTACCTTTTTGAGTAAAGTTACTGCTATACTTGCTGCCACTTTCTTTTTGACTGCTCTTGGGTTAGGATACTTCGCTAAAGAGAAAGCTCATCAGCTGACTCAAGCAGGTCTGCCAGATCCAGCAGTACTGGAAGTCAAAGAGCAGAAGCCGGCAGTAAATGATGATGTACCGGTGCTCCAAGAGAAGAAGAGCGAAACCACCAACGCTGGTGATGTACCTCCTCCAACTGAAGAGCAGAAGTAACGGGTTTCAAGAAGTAGTATTGCCGAGGTGGTGGAATTGGTAGACACGCAACCTTGAGGTGGTTGTGCCCATAGGGTGTAGGGGTTCGAGTCCCCTTCTCGGTACCAATTGAAGCATGAGAGCCCGCTTTAGCGGGCTTTCTTGCAGGTGGAGGTTAGATTGACCCTGTAATGGGTTCGGTCTTATACTTTCGCCCCAGCTTTGTCGCGGGGTGGAGCAGCTTGGTAGCTCGTCGGGCTCATAACCCGAAGGTCGTTGGTTCAAATCCAGCCCCCGCAACCAGCTTCAGCGGAGCCCCTTTTCAGGGGCTTTTTGCTAGCTGAACAGTTCTTGCGTCGTTGTTCAACGGCGCTTTCAGGGATGGGCGCTTCGCCCATTTTTTATTTGCACAGCATGCACGAGGGGGTTCAGGTGTCGAGCAAGCTAGAACAGTTGCAGGCCTTGTTGGCCCCGGTGGTCGAGGGTCTGGGCTATCAATGCTGGGGGATCGAGTACGTTTCCCAGGGTAAGCATTCGGTACTGCGCATCTATATCGACAAGGAAGGCGGAATCCTGGTGGACGATTGCGAAGCTGTCAGTCGTCAGGCCAGTGCCATCCTGGATGTGGAAGATCCGATCACCAACGAATATACCCTCGAGGTGTCCTCTCCTGGCATGGACCGCCCGCTGTTCACTCTGGAACAGTTTGCCTCGCATGCCGGCGAACAAGTGAAGATCAAGCTGCGTACGCCCTTCGAAGGTCGTCGTAACTTCCAGGGCCTTCTCCGCGGTGTGGAGGACCAGGATGTGGTGGTCCAGGTGGACAACCACGAGTTCCTGTTGCCGATCGACTCGATCGACAAGGCCAATATTATTCCCAGTTTTGACTGAGACGTGCCGGGCCCGGCGGACTATCCGGGCCCAATGGCTTGCGCAAGGCGAGGCGTACGATGAGCAAAGAAGTACTGCTGGTTGTTGAATCGGTATCCAACGAAAAGGGTGTACCACCCGGCGTCATTTTCGAAGCGCTGGAAGTGGCCCTGGCCACTGCAACCAAAAAACGTTTTGAGGACGAAGTCGACCTGCGTGTGGAAATCAACCGCCACACCGGTAGCTACGAGACCTTCCGTCGCTGGACCGTGGTTGACGAAGCCGATCTGGATGATCCGGCGATCGAGACCTGGTTGAGCAAGATCCACGAGACCCACCCTGATGCCAAGGTTGGTGACGTGATCGAAGAGAAGATCGAGTCGATCGAGTTCGGCCGCATCGCCGCCCAGACTGCCAAGCAAGTGATCGTGCAGAAGGTCCGCGAAGCCGAGCGCGCCCAGGTTGTCGACGCCTACCGCGAGCGTGTTGGCGAGATCATCTCCGGCACCGTCAAGAAAGTGACCCGCGACAACGTCATCGTTGACCTGGGCAACAACGCCGAGGCCCTGCTGGCCCGCGAGGACATCATCCCACGCGAGACCTTCCGTGTCGGTGTCCGCCTGCGTGCACTGCTCAAGGAAATCCGCACCGAGAACCGTGGTCCTCAGCTGATCCTGTCGCGCACCGCGCCGCAGATGCTGATCGAGCTGTTCCGCATCGAAGTGCCAGAGATCGCTGAAGGTCTCATCGAAGTCATGGCCGCCTCCCGCGATCCGGGGTCGCGTGCCAAGATCGCCGTCCGCTCCAAGGACAAGCGTATCGACCCGCAAGGTGCCTGCATCGGCATGCGTGGTTCGCGCGTCCAGGCCGTATCCGGCGAGCTGGGTGGTGAGCGCGTGGATATCGTCCTGTGGGACGAGAACCCGGCGCAGTTCGTCATCAACGCCATGTCGCCGGCCGAAGTCGCGGCGATCATCGTTGATGAAGATGCCCATGCAATGGACATCGCAGTCGCCGAGGACAACCTGGCCCAAGCCATTGGCCGTGGTGGTCAGAACGTTCGCCTGGCCAGTCAGTTGACCGGCTGGACCCTGAACGTGATGACCGAGAAGGACATCCAGGCCAAGCAACAAGCAGAAACCGGCGACATCCTGCGCAACTTCATCGAGGAACTGGAAGTCGACGAGGAGCTGGCCCAAGTGCTGGTCGACGAAGGCTTCACCAGCCTCGAAGAGATTGCCTACGTACCGTTGGAAGAAATGCTCAACATCGATGGCTTTGACGAGGACATCGTCAACGAGCTGCGTGCTCGTGCCAAGGACCGTTTGTTGACCAAGGCCATCGCTACCGAAGAAAAACTGGCAGACGCCCATCCGGCCGAAGACCTGCTCTCCCTCGAGGGCATGGACAAGGATCTGGCGGCGGAACTGGCGGTGCGCGGCGTGGTTAACCGCGAAGACCTGGCCGAGCAGTCGATTGACGATCTGCTCGACATCGACGGCATCGACGAAGAGCGTGCCGGCAAGTTGATCATGGCCGCCCGAGCCCATTGGTTCGAGTAATTAGGCGCGGCCTGAGGAGAGAAGTGCATGACGCAAGTCACGGTGAAAGAACTGGCCCAAGAGGTCGAGGCACCGGTAGAGCGCCTGCTGCAGCAGATGCGTGAGGCAGGTCTGCCGCACACCGAC
Source organism: Pseudomonas sp. NY15354 (assembly GCF_048068075.1). Lineage (NCBI taxonomy): Bacteria > Pseudomonadati > Pseudomonadota > Gammaproteobacteria > Pseudomonadales > Pseudomonadaceae > Pseudomonas > Pseudomonas sp. NY15354. The sequence goes on along the minus strand of NZ_JBLUPV010000021.1, from coordinate 45,686 downwards.
GCCGGTCAGGTAGTGACCGATAACGAGAAGCAGGTTTTGCTGACTCATCTGAAGAGCAGCCACAAGAGCAAGGCGGAAGAGCCGCGCAAGATCACCTTGCAGCGCAAGACCACCAGCACCCTGCGTGTCGCCGGTAGCAAAAGCATCAGCGTAGAAGTACGCAAGAAGAAAGTATTCGTGCAGCGCAGCCCGGAGGAAATCCAGGCTGAGCAGAAGCGCGAGCTGGAAGAGCGCCGTGCAGCCGAAAACGCCGCACGCGAGAAGGCTGACGCCGAAGCTCGCCAGCGCGCTGAAGAGCAGGCGCGTCGTCAAGCAGCTGAAACAGTTGCCCAGGCGCCTGTCGAGAAAGCCGCACCAGCAGCAGTCGCCGCCCCGGCTCCGGTTGTTGCCGACGCTCCTGCGTCCGAAGATGCCGCCGCGCGTGCCGCTGAGCGCAAGAAGGACGAGACCCGCCGCAACGAAAGCCGCGTCCGTGACGAAGACCGTCGTGGTGGCGAGCGCCGTGGCGAAGCCCCGCGCGTTTCCATCAAGGTCAAGGTCAAGGAAAAGGAAAAAGCGCCGACCCCTCGCGCTGCCCCGCGTACCACCGACGAAGAGAGCGATGGTTTCCGTCGCGGTCGCGGTGGCAAGGGCAAGCCGAAGAAGCGCAATCAGCATGGTTTCCAGAACCCGACCGGTCCTGTCATCCGTGACGTGACCATCGGCGAGACCATCACCGTTTCCGAACTGGCCAACCAGATGTCCGTAAAAGGCGCTGAAGTCGTCAAGTTCATGTTCAAGCTGGGTACCCCGGTCACCATCAACCAGGTGCTCGACCAGGAAACCGCTCAGCTGGTAGCCGAAGAACTGGGCCACAAAGTGACCCTGATCAGCGACACCGCCCTGGAAGACTCCCTGGCCGAATCGCTGAAGTTCGAAGGCGAGACCGAGCCGCGTGCACCAGTAGTGACCGTCATGGGTCACGTCGACCACGGTAAGACCTCGCTGCTCGACTACATCCGTCGTGCCAAGGTTGCCGCAGGCGAGGCTGGTGGTATTACCCAGCACATCGGTGCCTACCACGTCGAAACCGATCGCGGCATGGTCACCTTCCTCGACACCCCTGGCCACGCCGCGTTCACCGCGATGCGTGCCCGTGGTGCCAAGGCCACCGACATCGTCATCCTGGTGGTGGCAGCGGACGACGGCGTGATGCCGCAGACCCGTGAAGCCGTACAGCACGCCAAGGCTGCTGGTGTTCCGCTGGTGGTCGCGGTGAACAAGATCGACAAGCCTGGTGCCGACATCGATCGCATCCGTAACGAGCTGGCCGTCGAAGGCGTGACCTCCGAGGACTGGGGTGGCGACACTCCGTTCGTCAAGGTTTCCGCGAAGATGGGTACCGGTGTCGACGAACTGCTCGAGGCCGTACTGCTGCAGGCCGAGATCCTCGAACTGACCGCCACGCCGACCGCACCTGGTCGTGGTGTCGTGGTCGAGTCGCGTCTGGACAAGGGCCGTGGTCCGGTGGCTACCATCCTGGTTCAGGACGGTACCCTGCGTCAGGGCGACATGGTCCTGTGCGGCTCCAACTATGGCCGCGTGCGTGCCATGCTCGACGAGAACGGCAAGCCTGTGAAGGAAGCCGGCCCGTCGATCCCGGTCGAAATTCTCGGCCTGGACGGCACCCCGGAAGCTGGTGACGAGCTGTCCGTGGTCGCCGACGAGAAGAAGGCCCGCGAAGTCGCCCTGTTCCGCCAAGGCAAGTACCGCGAGGTCAAGCTGGCCCGTGCTCACGCCGGCAAGCTGGAAAACATCTTCGAGACCATGGGTCAGGAAGAGAAGAAGACGCTCAACATCGTTCTCAAGACCGACGTGCGCGGTTCCCTGGAAGCGCTGCAGGGCTCGCTGTCGGGCCTGGGCAACGACGAAGTTCAGGTACGCGTGATCGGTGGCGGTGTCGGTGGTATTACCGAGAGCGATGCCAACCTGGCGCTGGCGTCCAATGCGGTGCTGTTCGGCTTCAACGTGCGTGCCGATGCCGGTGCGCGCAAGATCGTCGAGCAGGAAGGTCTGGATATGCGTTACTACAACGTGATCTACGACATCATCGAAGACGTCAAGAAGGCCCTGACCGGCATGCTCGGCAGCGATGTTCGCGAGAACATCCTGGGTGTCGCCGAAGTGCGTGACGTGTTCCGCTCGCCGAAGTTCGGCGCCATCGCTGGCTGTATGGTCATCGAGGGTACCGTTTACCGCAACCGTCCGATCCGCGTACTGCGCGAGGACGTTGTGATTTTCGAAGGCGAACTGGAATCGCTGCGTCGCTTCAAGGACGATGCTGCCGAAGTTCGTTCGGGCATGGAGTGCGGTATTGGCGTCAAGAGCTACAACGACGTCAAGGTCGGCGACAAGATCGAAGTCTTCGAGAAAGTCCAGGTGGCACGTACCCTGTAAGGGCCGTGCCGGGCGCAAGCCTCGCCCCAGGGCGGTTGGCGGCGCCTCTGAAGGTAACGCCCGGTCAGGCCTCAGCCTGTCCGGGCGTTTGCCGCTTTAGTTACAGGTAGCAAGAATGGCAAAAGAATATAGCCGTACCCAACGCATCGGCGATCAGATGCAGCGCGAGCTGGCCGAGCTGATCCGTCGTGAAGTCAAGGATCCGCGTGTCGGCCTGGTGACCATCACCGCCGTGGATGTCAGCCGTGACCTGGGCCATGCCAAGGTCTTCATCACCGTCATGGGCCCGGATGGCGTCGATGCCGTGCCGCAGACCCTCAAGGCCCTCAACAGTGCGGCGAGCTTCCTGCGCCTGCATCTGGGGCGTGTCATGCAACTGCGCAGCGTGCCGCAGCTGCATTTCCACTTCGATGAGAGCGTCAGCCGCGGTGCTCACCTGTCTGCGTTGATCGAGCGTGCAGTGGCCGAAGACCGCTTGCACAAGGATGCCGACAAGCCGGACGCCGAGGAGTAATCGGTGGCCCAGGTCAAACGAATTCGCCGCAACGTCAGCGGCATCATCCTGCTGGACAAACCGTTGGGGTTCACCTCCAACGCCGCGTTACAGAAGGTCCGCTGGCTGCTCAATGCCGAGAAGGCTGGCCACACCGGTAGCCTCGACCCGCTGGCCACCGGCGTGCTGCCGCTGTGCTTCGGCGAAGCGACCAAGTTCTCGCAGTACCTGCTCGACTCCGACAAGGGCTACGAAACGGTCATGCAACTGGGGCAGACTACCAGTACGGCCGATGCCGAAGGCGAAGTCCTGCAGACGCGCGATGTGACCGTTGGTCGCGCCGATATCGAGGCCGTTTTGCCACGTTTTCGCGGTGAAATCAGCCAGGTACCGCCGATGTACTCGGCCCTCAAGCGTGACGGCCAGCCGCTGTACAAACTGGCACGTGCAGGAGAGGTAGTGGAGCGCGAGGCGCGTTCTGTTACTATTAGCCGCTTGGAGTTGCTCGAGTGCGAAGGCACCCGGGTTCGCCTGTCGGTCGGTTGCAGTAAAGGCACCTATATCCGCACGTTGGTGGAGGATATTGGCGAGGCGTTGGGCTGTGGTGCCTATGTCGCCGAACTGCGCCGGACCCTGGCCGGCCCCTTCGAGCTGGCACAGACCGTGACCCTCGAGGAACTCGAGCAAGCCCACGCCGAAGGCGGCAACGAAGCGCTCGATCGCTTCCTGATGCCGTCCGACAGTGGGTTGCAGGACTGGCCGCTGGTGCGTCTTTCCGAGCACAGTGCGTTCTACTGGCTGCATGGCCAGGCGGTTCGCGCGCCGGATGCGCCGCAGTTCGGCATGGTCCGGGTGCAGGATCACAATGAACGCTTCATCGGTATCGGTGAAGTGAGCGAAGACGGGCGTATTGCGCCGCGTCGACTGATTCGGTCGGAATGATCGAAACCGCACGCCCAGGCTCAGGCCCAAGCGTACGGAACCGAGGGTGGCTGTTAATAGGCACGGTCACACCTCTTCTCATTAATACAGGGATTCATCCCTGGCCTATTGGAGACCGTCCGCGGGATCCGTTTATCAGGAGAAGCCAAATGGCCCTCAGCGTTGAAGAAAAAGCTCAGATCGTTGCCGAATACCAGCAAGCCGCCGGCGATACCGGTAGCCCGGAAGTGCAGGTTGCTCTGCTGACCGCCAACATCAACAAGCTGCAAGGCCACTTCAAGGCCAACGAGAAAGACCACCACTCCCGTCGTGGTCTGATCCGTATGGTTAACCAGCGCCGTAAGCTGCTGGACTACCTGAAGGGCAAAGACACCACTCGTTACAGCGCCCTGATCGGTCGCCTGGGCCTGCGTCGCTAATAGCGTCCTGGCCAGTGGTGTGCATGGCGTGTCGCAGGTTTCGGGAATGCTGCCTGGCAGCATTCGCGTCAGACACGCCACGCGTATCTCCGAGGTTGGCAGCCTGGCTGTGCTGAGCGGTTTTACCGCGCAGCGGCCAGGCTCCCAGCCTCGTGTTGTATCTGGACGGTCAATGGGGCCGATTCCCCGTTCTGCCCAAGAATTCGCAAGAACAAGTTCCCCCCAGAGCCACTGAAAAAGGTAGGAAACCGTGAACCCGGTAATCAAGAAATTCCAGTTCGGTCAGTCGACCGTAACCCTCGAGACGGGCCGCATCGCCCGCCAGGCGACCGGCGCCGTGCTGGTCACCGTCGACAACGACGTCACCGTGCTGGTGACCGTGGTCGGTGCCAAGCAGGCCGATCCAGGCAAGGGCTTCTTCCCCCTGTCCGTCCATTACCAGGAAAAGACCTACGCCGCTGGCAAGATCCCTGGTGGCTTCTTCAAGCGTGAAGGCCGTCCTTCCGAGAAAGAAACCCTCACTTCGCGCCTGATCGACCGTCCGATCCGCCCGCTGTTCCCTGAAGGGTTCATGAACGAAGTGCAGGTTGTCTGCACCGTGGTTTCCACCAGCAAGAAGACCGATCCGGACATCGCTGCGATGATCGGTACCTCGGCTGCCCTGGCCATCTCCGGCATCCCGTTCGAAGGCCCGATCGGCGCCGCCCGCGTCGCCTTCCACGAAAGCACCGGGTACCTGCTGAACCCGACCTACGAGCAACTGGAAGCCTCCAGCCTCGACATGGTCGTGGCCGGTACCGAGTCCGCTGTACTGATGGTTGAATCGGAAGCCAAAGAGCTGACCGAAGACCAGATGCTGGGCGCCGTGCTGTTCGCCCACGACGAGTTCCAGACCGTTATTCAGGCCGTCAAGGAACTGGCCGCCGAAGCCGGCAAGCCGACCTGGGACTGGCAGCCAGCTCCAGCCAACACCGAGCTGCTGAACCTGGTGCGCGCCGAGTTCGGCGAGGCCATCTCCCAGGCCTACACCATCACCCTGAAGGCCGACCGCTACAACCGTCTGGGCGAACTGCGCGACCAGGCCATTGCCCGTCTGTCCAACGAAGAAACCGGCCCTACCGCCGGCCAGATCAAGGACATCTTCGGTGAGCTGGAGTACCGCACCGTCCGCGAGAACATCGTCAACGGCAAGCCGCGTATCGACGGCCGTGACACCCGCACCGTGCGCCCGCTGAACATCGAAGTCGGTGTACTGCCGAAGACCCATGGTTCGGCACTGTTCACCCGCGGTGAAACCCAGGCCCTGGTCGTCGCGACCCTGGGTACTGCCCGTGACGCCCAGCTGCTGGACACCCTGGAAGGCGAGAAGAAAGATGCCTTCATGCTGCACTACAACTTCCCACCGTTCTCGGTTGGCGAGTGCGGCCGCATGGGCGGCGCTGGCCGTCGTGAAATCGGCCACGGCCGTCTGGCCCGTCGTGGCGTTCAAGCCATGCTGCCGAGCGACAGCGAGTTCCCGTACACCATCCGCGTCGTATCGGAAATCACCGAGTCCAACGGCTCCAGCTCCATGGCGTCGGTCTGCGGTGCCTCCCTGGCACTGATGGACGCAGGCGTACCAATGAAGGCACCGGTCGCCGGTATCGCCATGGGTCTGGTCAAGGAAGGCGACAAGTTCGCGGTCCTGACCGACATCCTGGGTGACGAAGACCACCTGGGCGACATGGACTTCAAGGTTGCCGGTACCGCCAAGGGTGTTACCGCACTGCAGATGGACATCAAGATCAACGGCATCACCGAAGAGATCATGGAAATCGCCCTGGGCCAGGCCCTGGAAGCGCGCCTGAACATCCTCGGTCAGATGAACCAGATCATCGCTCAGTCGCGCAGCGAGCTGTCGGCCAACGCACCGACCATGCTGGCGATGAAGATCGACACCGACAAGATCCGTGACGTCATCGGCAAAGGCGGCGCCACCATTCGCGCCATCTGCGAAGAGACCAAGGCTTCGATCGACATCGAAGACGACGGCTCGATCAAGATCTTCGGCGAAACCAAGGAAGCAGCCGAAGCGGCCAAGCAGCGCATCCTGGGCATCACCGCAGAGGCCGAGATCGGCAAGATCTACGTGGGCAAGGTCGAGCGTATTGTCGACTTCGGCGCCTTCGTCAACATCCTGCCGGGCAAAGACGGTCTGGTGCACATCTCCATGCTCAGCGATGCGCGTGTAGAGAAGGTCACCGACGTTCTGAAGGAAGGCCAGGAAGTCGAAGTACTGGTACTGGACGTGGACAACCGCGGCCGTATCAAGCTGTCGATCAAGGACGTTGCGGCTGCCAAGGCATCCGGCGTCTAAGCCTCTCCAGGCGAAAAGGAAGGACCCTTCGGGGTCCTTTTTTTCGCCTCGTGTTTCCTTGGGCCACTTGCATCTTGCATGCAGGATTTTGCCAGGCCTTGCAAATTGCACGATGGCAATGCGAGTTCGTTTTTCTAATTTATTGATTTTTAAGGGAATTTTTATCGATAAAAGCTGGCACAGCACATGCAACGTTAGTCTCACCTGCTGCCAGGAAACACGGCGCAGACCTTTCGAACAACAGGAGTGACTCACATGAAGAAATTCGCCATTGCTGCCGCTACTGCCACCGCCCTGACCCTGACCATGGCTAATGCGGCATTTGCCCAGCAGCCCGCACAGTCGTCCCCAATGACGCTGGCGGCCGGTGAAGTGACCAAGGCCAAGGAAGAGACCAAAGACACTTGGATCACCACCAAAGTGAAGGCCGACCTGATGACAGAGAAAGGCATCCCTGGCAGCGATATCAAGGTCGAGACCAATAAAGGTGTGGTCTCCCTGTCCTCTGACGTGGCCATCACCGCCTCGCAGAAAGAACAGGCGATCGCCATCGCCAAAGCGATCAAGGGTGTGCAGGCTGTGTCGGCTGACGGCCTGAAAACCGAATAAGGATTTGTCCCATCGGCCAAAAGGATTTGGCCACTCTTTCATCGAGGGCCGCTGTGCACCTCTATCGTTGGATTCGAAGCCAGCGACAGGGTCACACAGCGGCCCTCGACCATTGTTCGGCTATTGGCCTATTCGCCCCCCAAGCGCACCGGGTTGAAGGCGATCACATCGCTCTCAAAGCACTCCTGCTCGATGATCAACGGCTCCACCAGCGGACGGCTGTCGCGGAAATGCGCGGTTTGGGTGTGGGCGTCGTACGCGGCATCGTCGCGATAGATCTCATAGAGGTAGATCACGTCCGGGTCGATGCGATCCTGGGACACGTCGAACACCAGACAGCCTGGCTCATTGGCCACCGAGGCGGCCGCATTGACCTTGATGGCGCTCAGGAATTGGTCGGCGCTGCCGGGCTTTACACGGGTCTTGATGAAGAGGCTGTACACAAGGCGGTCCTTTTGTTTTAAATTTGCCAGCAAATTGTATACATAAAAGGAGCCGCGTCCATGTCCGATCTTCCCGCCCGTCCTGGCCGCCTGAATGGCCTGCGTCACCTCGCTCTGCTGGTACCTAACCTTGAGGAGTGCGAGCGTTTCTACGTCGATCTGCTCGGCATGGAAGTGCTGCACCGTGCCCACGAAGACCTGGTGTACCTGACCTGCGGTAACGACAACCTGTCCCTGGGGCGTGGCGCAGGTGCTGCCAACGGTCTACAGACCCTGGATCACTATGGCTTCATCGTTGACAGCGTGGAGGAGTTGGACGCCTGGTACCTGTACTTCAAGGCCCACGGTGTGACCCTGCTGGACCGGCCGTTCGATCATGGCGATGGCGCGCGCAGCTTCCATGTCCTCGACCCGGCCGGAAACAAGGTGCAGCCGCTTTATCACCCGGCGGTTTCCGGGCAGCGGCTGGTCTGAGAATGGGATTTGCAGGGAAGTCCGCTCCTACAGGGCCAGCACAGCCTCTGTAGGAGCGGGTTTACCCGCGAAGATGACACTGCCGGGCTCGGTCCGTGCTCGTGCCTGTAGACGCGGCTTACTCGGCATCCAGATGCAATGGTGTGATGACCTGCCCATCGCTTTCAGCCTGCCCCAGGTTGGTATCGATGAAATACACCCGGTCGTCTTCCAACTGGCCTTTGTCCACCAGATAGTCCTTGATGCTGCCGGCTCGGTCCTGGCCCAGTTGGCGCAACAGCGCGGTACTTTCAGACCAGCTTTTGATCACCGCATCGTGCAGCTTGGCAGTACGTTCATCGCGGCTGAGCTGCTGCCATTCGGCCGGCGGCTGCTGCTTGAGACGAGCGCGGTAGATGCCTTCGAGCATCGCCGGTTTGTCGCTGTCGTCGACCACCAGCATCGACGCGTTGGCCGGCACCTTGTCGCCGCGGCGCTGGAGAATCTTGTACCAGGTCGCCTGGTATTCGCGCTCCAGGCGTTGCTTGGCGATCAGCGGACCATCGCTGCTCTGTGCACTGGTGCCTTCTATCTCCAGACGCAGCTCCGGACGCTCCTTGAGCGCGCTGGCCAGTTTGTCCAGCGCTGACTGAGCGTCGACGCTGAGGTCACTGGAGCCTGGCGCGAACGCCACGTTACCGAGGTCCTCAGCGCCACCGCCGGCAATCAGGCCGCCGATGAACTTGAACGGCGCCTGGGCCGCGCGCAATACCAGATTGCGCAAGGTCTGCCAGATGATCGGCATGACGCTGAACTGTGGGTTGTTCAAGTCGCCGGTCACCGGCAGTTCGATGGAGATCTTGCCTTCGGTGTCCTTGAGCAATGCCACCGCCAGACGGATTGGCAGGTCCACGGCGTCGGGGCTGTCGACCTTCTCACCCAATTGCAGCTGCTCGACCACCACCTTGTTCTCGGCCTTGAGCTGGCCGTTGGTGATCAGGTAATGCAGGTCGAGGTTCAGCCGGCCCTTGCGAATGCGGAAACCCGCGAACTTGCCGGAGTAGGGCGTCAGGGTGGTCAGCTCTACACGCTTGAAGCTGGTGGCGATGTCCAGGCTGGCCAGCGGATTGAACGGGTTGAGCGCACCTTTGATGGTCACCGGTGCGTAACGGTCCACCTTGCCTTTCACATCGACCTTGGCCGGTGCCGGCTTGCGGTTGTCGATAGTGCCGATCTGGCCGTTCAACTGCTGGATGGCCGTGGCGAAGTTGGGGGTCAGGGTGAGGTCGGCAAAGTTGGCCGAGCCATCGTTGATGTCGATCCCGCCGATGCGGATGCCCAGCGGCTTTGCATTGCTGGCAGTGGCCGGCTTGGCCTGACCGGTCGCGGGCGCGCTGGCCGGTTGCGGGATCAGCAGGTCGTCGACGTTGGTGGTGCGGTCTTCATTGATGATGAAGCGCGCATAGGGCTGCAACAGGGTCACCTTGTCGATCGACAGGGCGTCGCCATGGACATAAGACAGGCCACTCAGGTCCAGTTGCTGCCATTTGACGAAGTCCCGATCCTTGATGGTATCCAGGGTGTGCAGCTGGCTCACCTGGGCCTTGCCGCCGACGGTGAAGGCCAGCGGTGCGGTACTCTTGAGGTCGACCTTAAGATCACTGGAAAGCATGCCGCTTCGCAGTTCCAGGCGGATGAACGGGCTGATGTAGGCCTGGGCCACGCGCAGGTCGATGTCGCGGGTGCTGACATCGAGCTTGGCGGTGACCGGCGCCAGGTTGACCTGGCCTGCGGCCTGCAGCTTGCCTTGCTTGCCGACACCGGTGTCGAGCTTGAGGGTGAAAGGCGACTGGTTGAGGCTGTCGAAGTTCTGCAGGTCCACATTGAGCGGGCCCACATCCAGCGCCACGGGCTCTTTCTGGCTGCGGTCGGCCAGGTGCACTTGGTAGTTGCGCAGTTGCACGTCCTTGAGCAGCACCTGCCAGGGCTTGCTTGGCTCCTTGGCGGCCTTTTCCTCAGCGGTCGGCTCGGCGGCGGCAGGTTCGGCTTTTTCCTTCTCGGTAGCTTTGGCTGGCTGGCTGGCGAACAGTTTTTGCCAGTCGAGCTGGCCGTCACGTTCCAGCGCGGCCCAGGTCTCGAGCTTTTCGCTGCGGATCTTGCCGACGGTGACCTGTTGCTTGGCCAGGTCGATGGAGGTTTCGCTCACCTCCAGGCTGGCCAGGCGGGCCAGTGGACGTCCGTCCGGTGCTTTGATGGCAAAGGGCGCGACGCGCACCGAGGTGTTGTCCAGCAACAGCTCGGTTTCCTTGGACAGGTTGAGCTTGTAGTGAGTGTCCAGGCTGACGACCCCGTCTTCCAGCACCAGGGGGACAGCATCGCGCACATAAGGCCAGAAGGCTTTCATCTTGCCTTCAGTGACCTTGAGGGTACCTTCGGAGGCGATGGGGGCCAGGCTCAGGGTGCCGCTCCAGTCGATGCGCCCGCCATTGGGGCCAATGGCGACCAACGCCATGTCGGCATTGTCGTCGGGCAGGGTGCTGAGGTTCTTCAGCTCCAGATTCATGGAGTCGTAGAGGAACTCGATGGGCTCGCTGGGTCGCAGGTCTTGGAAGTGCAAATAGCCTTCGCTGAGCTTGATGCTGCCGATGCGTAACGGGAAGGGGTCGCCTGCGGGCTCCTCGGGCTTGGGTTCGCTGGGCGGTAGTTTGAACAGCTGGGTCAGGTTGAGGCTGCCGTCCTTGGCGAACAGGACTTCGTTGCGGGGCTTGTCCAGCTCCACCGTTTCCAAGTGCAGGGCCTTGGTCCACAGGCTGTCGAGCGAGAGGTTGGCGTAGAGCCGCTCGAAGCCCACCTGTTCTTTGCCCGGTTCGCCGATCTGCAGCCCCCAGAGCGTGAGCTCGAGGCTGAACGGGTTGAACTCGATGCGCTGCAGATGCGCCGGCACCGTCGCGTAGTGCGCCAGTTGCTGGTTGGCGATGCGCAGACCGACACCGGGAATAATGAGAAAGCCAAGCAGGCTGTACAGGGCCACGAGGGCCAGCATGGCGCCGAAGGCGCGCGTCAATCCTTTGGGCATGTAAGACGTCATCTGTCTGAAGCGAGGTGCCTTGGAGTATGGCACGTTAAAACGGTTCCGACGAAATGACCAAAAACCTTACTCGATACCCATGCGCCGCCTTGCCCGATGTGCCGATCCATTACGCATGGCCCAGCGCAGCACCGGGGCGATGCGATTGATGCCCAAGCGGATCATGCGCTGCTGAAGTGGGCTCTGGTGCAGGTCGAGCATGTCGCGAGCCCAGTCCGGCAGCAGGTCGATGCCGGCGTTGAGCATCAGTTTGCCGACGGGTTGCGCCATGCGGCTGGGGGCGGGAGCATCGAGCAGGATGTCCACCACCTCATGGCTGCGCGCGTCGCACAGCAGCTGCGGGCGCATGCGCTGCAGATACGCCTCGACCGCCTGACAGGAGCGCGGCACATCCCGCGCGCCCAGGCGTTCGGCGATCAGGGCGATCTCGTCGTAGTAGGCGTCCTGGGCCTCGCGGCTGAGGTGGGGGTTGCGGTAGCGCAGATGGGCGGCGAGAAAACTGCTGACCTCGGCGACATGGACCCAGGTCAACAGGTCCGGGTCGCTGGCAGCGTAGGGGCGTCCGTCGGGGGCGGTACCGACCACCTTGAGGTGTATGGTGCGGACCTTTTCGATCAGCCATTCGGCATCGCGGGTCGAACCGAAGGTGGTGCCGGAGATGAATTGGCTGGTGCGACGCAGCCGGCCGAGGAGGTCCTGGCGGAAGTTGGAGTGATCCCAAACCCCGGCCAGCGCCAAAGGGTGCAGCAGTTGCAGCATCAGGGCGCTGATGCCGCCGACCAACATGCTGGGGAAGTCGCCGTGCACCTGCCAACTGATGCTTTGGGGGCCGAACAGGCCTGGATCACCCTTGGGGGATTCCAGGTCGAGCTGGCCGAGGGCCAGCCCGGTAAGGCTCATGACCTGGGTTTCGATGCGGCGGCGTAAAGCTTCCATGGCGGTCCCGCAGGCCGCCATGGGCGGCCGTCTATTGATTGAGGCGATTGTCGATCAAGCCCTGGACCACGCTCGGGTCGGCCAGAGTCGAGGTATCGCCCAGGTTGTCCAGCTCGTTGCAGGCGATCTTGCGCAGTATACGCCGCATGATCTTGCCCGAGCGGGTCTTGGGCAGTGCGGGCGCCCACTGGATCAGTTCGGGTTTGGCGAAGCTGCCGATTTCTTTGCTGACCAGGGCCAACAGCTCGCGCTTGAGCGCGTCGTCCGGGGTGACGCCGTTCATGGGCGTGATGAAGGCGTAGATGCCCTGACCCTTGAGGTCGTGCGGATAACCAACCACGGCGGCCTCGGCGATGCTGTCGTGAAGCACTAGGGCACTTTCGACCTCGGCGGTACCGATGCGGTGGCCGGAGACGTTGATTACATCGTCGACGCGGCCGGTGATCCAGTAATCGCCATCGGCATCGCGGCGGGCGCCATCACCGGTGAAGTAGTAGCCCGGCATGGGCTTGAAGTAGGTGTCGACCATGCGCTGATGGTCGCCATACACACTGCGGATTTGCCCGGGCCAACTGGCCTTGATCACCAACAGACCAGCGCCTGGGCCTTCGATGACCTGGCCTTTCTCGTCCAGCAGCACCGGTTGCACGCCGAACAACGGCTGCGTCGCGCAGCCGGGCTTGAGGTGGGTGTTGCTCGGCAGCGGACTGAGCATGATGCCGCCGGTCTCGGTCTGCCACCAGGTATCGACGATGGGGCAGCGCTTCTGGCCGACCGCCTCGAAGTACCATTCCCAGGCCTCCGGATTGATCGGCTCGCCCACGCTGCCGAGCAAGCGCAGGCTTTGTCGAGAGGTGCTCTGCAGGGGCGCCGAACCTTCGCGCATCAGCGCGCGCAGGGCAGTGGGGGCGGTGTAGAAGATGTTCACCTGATGCTTGTCGACCACCTGCCAGAAGCGCGAGCTGTCCGGGTAGTTGGGCACGCCTTCGAACATCAGCGAGATCGCGCCGTTGGCCAGCGGGCCATAGAGGATATAGCTGTGGCCGGTGACCCAGCCGACATCGGCGGTGCACCAGAACACCTCGCCGTCACGGTAGTCGAACACCACTTTGAAGGTGAGGGTGGCCTGCAGCAGGTAACCGGCGGTGGTGTGCAGCACACCCTTGGGTTTGCCGGTGCTACCGGAGGTGTAGAGGATGAACAGCGGGTCTTCGGCCTCCATGGGCTCGGGCGGGCATTCGTCGCCGGCCTTTTCCGTTGCCTCGTGATACCAAAGGTCACGGCCTTCGCTCCAGGCGATATCGGCCCCGGTGCGGCGTACCACCAGCACGCTGCTGACCGCCGGGCAACTGGCCAGGGCCTTGTCGACGTTCTGCTTGAGCGGGATGCGCTTGGCGCCGCGAACACCTTCGTCGGCGGTGATCACGGTGCGGCAGTCCGCGTCGAGGATGCGATCGCGCAGGGCATCTGGTGAGAAACCACCGAACACCACTGAGTGAATGGCGCCGATGCGGGTGCAGGCGAGCATGGCGTAGGCCGCCTCAGGGATCATCGGCATGTAGATGCAGACCCGATCGCCTTTCTTCACCCCACGGGCTTTCAAGGCATTTGCCAAACGACAGACCTGGCGGTGCAGCTCGCGGTAGGTGATGGCTTTGGAATCCTTGGGATCGTCACCTTCCCACAGCAAGGCGGTCTGTTGCCCACGGCTGGCCAGGTGACGGTCGATGCAGTTGTAGCTGACGTTCAGCTGGCCACCATCGAACCAGCGAGCCTTGCCGGTGGTCAGGTCGCATTGCTGCACGGTCATCCAGGGCTTGATCCAGTCCAGGCGCTTGGCCTGTTCGGCCCAGAAGGTGTCGGGGGCTTCGACGGACTGGCGATAGAGGCGTTGGTAGTCGTCGGGGGAGAGGGCGGCGGACTGACTGACGGCCAGGGCCTGGGGGTAGTTGCGGATATCGAACATGGCGAGTGGTCCTGCTCTTGTGAGGGGCGAGGGACTGCAGCGGCTATTCGATGGACAGTGTAGAAGGTAGGGGTGTTCCCTGAAGGGGCTATGCCGGTGTTCGCGGCCAAAGCCCACAGGGCCATGCTCATCACCTCGTGATGTGCATGGCCCTGAGAGCGAACGTATACCGGCGTGGTATCAACCGCGGTGACGGCCGCGGAAGTAGTTGATCAGGCCCTGAGTGGAACCATCTTCAGCGTTGTCTTCCAGGCTGCCGACCAGGCGTTGATACACGCCCTTGCCCAACTCTTTGCCCAGTTCCACACCCCACTGGTCGAAGGCGTTGATGCCCCAGATGACGCTCTGCACGAACACCTTGTGCTCGTACATGGCCACCAGCGCACCGAGGCGACGAGGGCTGATGCGTTCGACCACCAAGGTGTTGCTCGGGCGGTTGCCTGGTATCACCTTGTGGGGTGCCAGCTTCTCGATGTCCGCTTCGTTCAGGCCCTTGGCGCGCAGTTCGGCCTCCGCTTCTTCGCGGGTCTTGCCGAGCATCAGCGCCTGGCTCTGGGACAGGCAGTTGGCGTACAGCCACTGGTGGTGGTCGGCCACTGGGTTGAAGCTCACCACCGGAACGATGAAGTCTGCCGGGATCAGCTGGGTGCCCTGGTGCAGCAGCTGGTGGTAGGCGTGCTGGCCGTTGCAGCCGACGCCGCCCCAGATCACTGGGCCGGTATCGGTCTTCACCGGGGTGCCGTCCTGCAGCACGCTCTTGCCGTTGGATTCCATGTCCAACTGTTGCAGGTGCTTGGTGATGTTGCGCAGGTAATGGTCGTACGGCAGGATCGCGTGGCTCTGGGCCCCCCAGAAGTTGCCGTACCACACGCCCAGCAGGGCCAGCAGCACGGGCATGTTCTTCTCGAACGGGGTGTTCTGGAAGTGCTGGTCCATGGTGTAGGCACCGGACAGCAGCTCCTTGAAGTTGGCGGTGCCGATGGCCAGGGCGATCGGCAGGCCGATGGCCGACCACAGCGAGTAGCGCCCGCCTACCCAGTCCCACATCGGGAAGATGTTCTCTTCGCGCATACCGAAGGCCACGGCGGCGGCCTTGTTGCTCGACACGGCGATGAAGTGGCGGTACAGCTCGGCCTCGGAGCCGCCTTGGGCCAGGTACCAGGTACGCGCGGCGGTGGCGTTCTTCAGGGTTTCGAGGGTGTTGAACGATTTGGACGAGACGATGAACAGCGTGGTCTCGGCGCGCAGGTTGGCCGACAGCTCGTGGAATTCGCTGCCGTCGATGTTCGCCAGGTAGTGGCAACGCACGCCGCGCTGGGCGTAGGGCAGCAAGGCCTCGGAGACCAGCTCCGGGCCCAGGAAGGAGCCGCCGATACCGATGTTCACCACGTCAGTGATGGGTTTTTCGCTGTAGCCGCGCCACAGGCCGTCATGGATGCGGCCGACCAGTTCGGTGATCTGGTTGAGGACCTTGTGCACCTCGGGCATCACGTTGACGCCGTTGACACTGAGCTTGTCGCCCACCGGGCGGCGCAGGGCCGTATGCAGGACCGGACGGCCTTCGGAGGCGTTGATGATCTCGCCGCTGAACATCGATTGGATGGCGTCCGCTAGCCCGACCTGGTTGGCCAGGTCTACCAGCAGGTCGCGGGTCTGCTCGGTGATCAGGTTCTTCGAGTAGTCGAGGAACAGGCCACAGCTGCTGAGGGAAAACTGATCGAAGCGCTTGGGATCGGCTGCGAAGGCTTCGCGCATGCTGAAACCCTGCATGGCGTCGCGGTGTTGCTGGAGCGCCTGCCAGGCGGGCAGCGCCGTCACATCGTGGGGAGTACGGTAATACGCCATTGCGGATGCTTTCCTTGGTGCGTGATGGGCCTTGGACAACAGACATTTGCTGGCAGTTGCAGGCTGGCCATCATTATAGGCATTGGCTGCCAGGAAGGAATGGGGGGCTTTGCACCCCCTCATAAGCTCCCGCCGCTTGAGTGTGGGATCTGGCGAAGCCTGCGATGGGCTGCGAAGCAGCCCGAGGTATCACGCGGTCTTTTCGTCCAGGTGCAGGTACAGGTTGTCGATCAAGCGGGTAGTGCCCATGTAGGCCGCCGCCAGGATGACCAGGTCGCGGTCATCGATCATCGCCGGGCGCAATGTCACGGCGTGGCGCACTTCCAGGTAGTCCGGGCGGAACCCGGCGGCTACCAGTTGCGCCTGACCCTCGGTAATCAGCGCGGGATAGTCGCGCTGGCCCTTGGTGATGGCCTCGGCCATGGTCTTCAGCGTGCGGTACAACGCAGGTGCTGCGGCGCGTTGCTCCGGGCTCAGGTAGCCATTGCGCGACGACAGCGCCAGGCCGTCCTCGGCGCGCACGGTGGGCTCGCCGATGATCTGGATCGGCATGTTCAGGTCGCGCACCATGGCGCGGATCACCGCCAACTGCTGGAAGTCCTTCTCGCCGAACACTGCAAGGTCGGGCTGGACCATGTTGAACAGCTTGCTGACCACCGTGGCCACGCCTTCGAAGTGGCCGGGGCGGCTGGCGCCGCACAGCCCTTCGGACAATTGCGGCACGCTGACGCGGGTTTGCACCGCCATGCCGTCGGGGTACATCTCCTCGACGCCGGGCGCGAACAGCAGGTGACACCCGGCTTCGAGCAAACGCTCTTGGTCGGCGGCCAGGGTTCGGGGATATTTGTCCAGGTCTTCGCCAGCACCGAACTGCAGCGGGTTGACGAAGATGCTGGCGACCACGAAATCGGCACGTTGGGCGGCTTTGGTCACCAACGCGGCATGGCCGCTGTGCAGGTTGCCCATGGTCGGCACGAAGCCGATGCGCTTGCCTTCGCCACGTGCGCGTGCCACGGCGGCGCGCAGTTCTCGGACGGTCTTGACTGTATTCATGCGCTGAACCCGTGTTCGCTACCTGGGAAGCTGACTGCCTTGACCGCCGCCACATAGGCAGCCAGGGCGCTGTGGATATCCGGCTGACCTTCCATGAAGTTCTTCACGAACTTGGGCACACGCCCGCTCAGGGACAGGCCGAGCATGTCGTGCAGGACGAGCACCTGGCCATCGGTGGCGCTGCCCGCGCCGATGCCGATCACCGGGATGCTGACCGCCTGGGTGATCTCGGCAGCCAGGTCGCTGGGCACGCACTCGAGCAGCAGCATGGCCGCACCGGCTTGTTCCAGCGCGATGGCATCGGCACGCATCTGCCGGGCCTGGGCTTCCTGGCGCCCCTGGACCTTGTAACCGCCCAGCACATTGACAGTCTGCGGGGTCAGGCCCATGTGCGCGCACACCGGTACGCCACGTTCGGCCAGCAGGCGGATGGTCTCGGCCAGCCAGGCGGCGCCCTCGAGCTTGATCATGTGGGCGCCGGCCTGCATCAGGGTGGCGCAGTTGGCGAAGGCCTGCTCGGGTGTGGCATGGGCCATGAACGGCAGGTCGGCGAGGATCAGTGCGCCCTCGTTGCCGCGTTTGACGCAGGCAGTGTGGTAGGCCATTTCGGCGGTCGTGACCGGCAGGGTACTGTCATGGCCCTGCAGGACCATGCCCAGGGAGTCACCCACCAACAGTATTTCCACGCCGGCTGCGCAGGCGGCCTTGGCGAAGGTCGCGTCGTAGCACGTCAGCATGGCGATTTTCTCACCCTTGGCCTTGAGGCCGTGCAGGGTGGTCAGGGTTACTTCAGGCATGTAGGAAATCCTCGTTCAGGCGCTGTGAAAAACGACTGCGTACAACGCGTGTAATCATCTTCCGGAGCGGCACATCATCGTGTGTGATGTTCGGGCACAGGTCCGTCCGAGCCTAAATAGGTAAAAAGGCGGCACTTTGGTGCCACGGGACGCCTATAGTCGTGAGCGAGGGGGGGGAAGTCAATCACCCTGTTACCGCATTGTTACGATCAGGGTGTTACTGGCGTTACCGTTATCCGAAACGCCCGGATTACAGGCGTTCCAGACCCACGAAGGGGCAGGCGTCGAGCAGTTGCGCCAGGCTGCGACCGTCGGCAAGGTGGAAATCTGCAGGTACCAGCTCGGCGAGGGGATAGAGCACGAAAGGGCGCGCCTGCATGTGATAGTGCGGGACTTTCAGGCGCGGCACGTCGATGACCTGGTCGCCGAACAGCAGCACATCCAGATCGAGCGTACGCGGCCCCCAGCGCTCCTTGCGTTCCCGGCCTTGGTTATGCTCGATGGCCTGCAGGGCGTCGAGCAGCGCCAGCGGCGCGAGGCCGGTATCCACGGCGGCCACCGCATTGGTATAGCGCGGTTGGCCGGGGAGCAGGGAGTCGCTGGTATAGAACGCCGAGGTCGCCGCCAGGCGAGTATCTTCTACATTGTCCAGCGCCTGCAGGGCGCTTCGCAGCTGTTCGGCGGGCTCAGCCAGGTTGCTGCCCAGGCCGATGTAGGCGCGGGTCGTCATGTTCAATCCCAGTTCTCGTCGCCGCTACGTTTGCGCTTGCTGCCACTGCGCTTGCGTTTGCGTGGTGCGGCCCCAGCGCTGTCGTCGCGGTTGCCCAGTTCACGGATCATGTCGCGACGCTCGCTGTCGTTGGCGTCCTGGTAGTCGGTCCACCACTGGCCCAGGTCGTCGGTTTCCTCGCCAGCACTTTCGCGCAGCAGCAGGAAATCGTAGCCGGCGCGGAAGCGTGGGTTGTCGAGCAACATGTCGGCGCGTTTGCCGCTGCGGCGTGGCAGACGCTCCTGCATGTCCCAGATCTCGCGAATCGGCAGGGTGAAGCGCTTAGGAATCGCGATGCGTGCGCATTGTTCGGCGATCAGGTCGTGCGCGGCGTTGTTCATGGCCGGAATCGGCGGCACACCTTGGCTTTGCAGGTACAGGGCGCGACCCGGCAGCGCAGGCCAGAGCAGGGCGGCGAACAGGAAGGCCGGGGTGACCGGCTTGCCCTGTTTGACCCGCAGGTCGGTGTTGGCCAGCGCCTGGCTGATCAGGGTATGGGTGTAGGTCGGGCGCTCTTCCAGCGCATGCGCGCTGGCCGGGAACAGCGGGTCGAACAGGTGCAGGTCAACCAGCATCTCGAAGGTGATTGCGCCTTGACCGGAGAGGAACAGCTTGAGGCTTTCCTCGAACAGACGCGCCGGCGGGATTTCCCGCAGCAGCGGTGCCAGTTCACGGATTGGCTGTACGGTGTGCTTTTCGATGCCGAAGTCGAGCTTGGCGGCAAAGCGCACGGCACGCAGCATGCGCACAGGGTCTTCCTGGTAGCGCTGGACCGGGTCTCCGATCAGGCGCAGCAGACGGTTGCGGATATCGTGCACGCCATTGGCATAGTCGAGGATGCGCTCGCTGACCGGGTCGTAGTACAGCGCATTGATGGTGAAGTCACGACGCTGGGCGTCATCTTCCAAAGTGCCGTAAACGTTGTCGCGCAGGATGCGTCCGCTGGAGTTGTGCGACGAGCGGTGGCTGTCGCCTTGGTCTTCTTCGGAGTGATGAGCGCGGAAGGTGGCGACTTCGATGATCTCACGGCCGAAATGCACGTGGACCAGCTTGAAGCGCCGACCAATGATGCGGGCGTTACGAAATTCCGCGCGGACTTGCTCGGGAGTGGCACTGGTGGCGACGTCGAAATCCTTGGGATTGATGCCCAGGAGCAGGTCGCGGACGCAGCCGCCGACCAGATAGGCCTGGTAGCCGGCGCTTTGCAGGCGCTCGACGATACTCACCGCGTGGCGGCTGAACTGGCTGCGTTGCAGCGAGTGCTGGCTCTTGTTGATCACTTCAGGCGTGGTGCGCCTGTGGTGCTGACCACGGATAGGAGGACGGAACGACTGGAACAGCTTCTTCAGCATGGGATGCACTGTTTGAAGGAATGTTCGGCCAAGAATAGGAGAATGGCCGCATGATGGGCGGGGATTCTAGCATTTACTCGGGGAATGGTGTAGGCGGTGCGTGGAGGTGACGCTGGAGGGGGAGAAACGACATGGGGAGCCGAAGCTCCCCAGGAAAGTCGTTGCGTGCTCTTATTGTTTTTCTGCCGGGCTTCTTGTTTTTGTTGATGCCCTGCCCACAAATCTCAAAGCTTGTGGACGACCCCCAAACCGGGGGTAAAGAGCAAACGGATTGCTTTGGTCGCTGATGTTATGCTGATCATTCGATCCAACCAGTTCAGGCGCTGCTTTTTAGTGCAGTTTTTGTTGTTCTCTGCCTGGCTGTGGGGCAAGCCCCAAACACAACTCCTCTCCAAAAGAATCAGTTAGCTGCGCCTCCGCCGTCTTGTTTTTATTGTGCGTGAGCCGTTTCGTCTTGTTCTTATTCTGGATTGCAGTGCTTGTTATTGTTCTTGTACCAGACATATAGCAGGTGCCGTGCCAACTTTTAGAAAACCAGCAAAATCAATGCTTTGCGGGTTCTGCGCTCTCGGCGTCGGGCGAAAAATGTCGAAATTTCGTTACCGTACGCCTCGGTTGATGTTACGGCTGGGCGGGTGGGGTAACAGATTCCTGGGGCAACTGCGCTGTTACCGGGGAACACCGGCAACGCCGGTGCTCTCAGCCACACCGCTGTAGCTGTAGGAGCAGGTTTACCCGCGAATAGGCCGGTACAAGCACAAGACAGTCGCTCGCGCAGGGGCGGCGTGGTGTGCGGAAGAAGGGGGAGGGGCAGGAGAAGATACGCCTGCCCTGAACGTGCGAGGGCGGATCAGTTGTCGCTGGTGGCGTTGCTCTTGCGCCGTGGAATGCCCAGTCGCTGGCGTCGCTCCCACAGGCATTTGCGGCTGACGCCCAGCTTGCGGGCCAGCTCGGTCTCGGTCATGTGATCCTGATGCTCGAGGACGAAATGCTGGAAGTAATCTTCCAGTGACAAGTCCTCGGTCGGCTCATGGCTGGCATTGTTGGTGCCGGCACTGGCCACGACCGAGGTGGTGTCGAATGACTCTTCGTCCTCCAGGCCGCTCAGCTCGATGTCGATGCCCAGCAGGTCAGCGGAGATTTCCGCGCTCTCGCTGAGAATCACCGCGCGCTCCACAGCGTTCTCCAATTCGCGCACGTTGCCCGGCCAGCTGTAGTGACGGATCGCTTGCTCGGCCTCGGCGGAGAAATGCAGGTCGTCACGGCCGATGCGGGCACTCTGGCGGGCCAGGAAGGCATCAGCGATTTCGTTGACGTCACTGCCGCGCTCGCGCAGGGCCGGAAGCTTCAGGGCAATCACGTGCAGGCGGTAATAAAGGTCTTCACGGAACTGCCCGGCCTTGGCCAGGTTCTTCAGGTCGCGGTGAGTCGCGGCGATCAGACGGACATCGACTTTCTGCGACTGCACCGAGCCGACCCGGCGAATCTCGCCTTCCTGCAGCACACGCAGCAGGCGGGCCTGGGCTTCTAGCGGCAGCTCACCGATTTCGTCGAGGAACAGCGTACCGCCGTCGGCCGCTTCGACAAGACCGGCACGGCCGGCGCTGGCGCCGGTGAACGCACCTTTTTCGTGGCCGAACAGTTCGGACTCGATCAGGGTTTCCGGGATGGCTGCGCAGTTTACCGAGATCATCGGTGCCTTGGCGCGACGCGACAAGTTGTGCAGGGCGCGGGCGACCAGCTCCTTGCCGGTACCGGACTCGCCCTGGATCAGGACATTGGAATCGGTAGGCGCGACCTTGCGGATCTTGCCGAACATGTCCTGCATCGGCGGGCACGAACCGATGATGCCGATTTCGCCGTTGGCGGGCGCCGGGCTGGCTTTGTCGGCAGCGACGGTCTTGCCATTGGCGCGCGGCTCGGCGGCGCTGGCGACGGCAGGTGCCGGGGCATTTTGCCGATCACGCAGAATACGCGCCACGGCCTGGAGCATTTCGTCGTGATCGAAGGGCTTGGCGATGTAGTCCACCGCGCCCATTTTCATTGAGTCGACCGCCGAGCGCAGGCTGGCGTAGCTGGTCATGATCAGCACCGGCGTACCCTGGCCGAGCTTGATCAGCTCGGTGCCTGGGGCGCCGGGCAGGCGCAGGTCGCTGACGATCAGGTCGAAGGTGGCAATGCTGAAGCGTTCCTGGGCTTCCTGCACCGAGCCGGCTTCGCTGACCTGGTACTGGTTCCGCTCGAGCAGTCGACGCAAGGCCGAGCGGATGATGGTTTCGTCTTCGACGATCAGAATGTGCGGCATTGATTCAATTCTCTCGACGGTCTCGAATTTCAGGGGACGTCGCTACGACATGCCTTGGCAGGGTCACGCGGATCCGGGTACCACGTTGGCGTTCGATATCGGCCGGGCTGTCGATGGTGATTTGCCCATAATGCTCTTCCACGATGGAATAGACCAGAGCAAGCCCCAGTCCAGTGCCTTCGCCAGGGTCCTTGGTGGTGAAGAAGGGCTCGAACAGCCGGTCCATGATGTTTTTCGGGATGCCGCTGCCTTCGTCTTCGACGATCAGGTCGACAGTGTGCTCACACACGGCACTGCGCACACGCACGGCGCTGCCGGGCGGCGAGGCATCACGGGCATTGGAAAGCAGGTTGATCAGCACCTGGGCCAGGCGCTGCGGGTCCCCTTCGGCCCAGTGATCCGGGTCGCAGAGGTTGAAGAACTGTACTTCGAAATTGCGCCGGTTCAACGCCAGCAGACCAATGGCATCCTGCGCGACTTCGGCCAGGCACACTGGCTCTTCGCTGTTCTGGTGGCTGCCGCCGGCATGGGCGAAGCTCATCAGCGACTGGACGATGCGCGAAACGCGTTTGGTCTGTTCGATGATCTGGCTGGACAGCTCGATGATCTCGCCATCGCCTTCGCGCTCCTCGCGCAGGTTTTGCGCAAGGCAGGCGATACCGGTGATGGGGTTGCCGATCTCGTGGGCGACCCCCGCAGCCAGACGACCGATGCTCGCCAGGCGCTCGGAGTGCACCAGCTTGTCTTCCAGAGCCTGGGTATCGGTCAGGTCCTCGACCAGCAGCACCAGGCCGCTGTTGCCCGGCGCCAGGGGCTCGGCGATGGCCGCCTTGTGCAGATTGAGCCAGCGGGTCTGCCCGTCCAGGGCCAGGCGCTGCTTGTGCAGGTGTTCGTCGGGAATATTGATGAAGTTCTGCAACAGCCCACGCCAGGGCTCGCTGACAGTGACCAGGCGCGAGCCGACCACGTGCATGGCCGCCACGCCTGTCAGCTCTTCCATGGCCTTGTTCCACATCAGGATCTCCTGGTCCTTGGCCAGGGAGCAGACACCCATGGGCAACTCCTGCAGTGTCTGGCGGTGGTAGCGGCGCAGGGCATCGAGTTCGGCGGCAAGGCCGGTCAGGCGCGAGTGGTAGTCTTCCAGGCGACTTTCGATGAAGTGGATGTCTTCGGTGACGTAGTTCTCGTTACCGGACTTGTATGGCAGGAAGGTCTCGACCATGTCCTGGGCCACGCTCGGCCCCATCAGGCCCGACAGGTTGGCCTCGATGCGATCGCGCAGGCGACGCAGGGCATAGGGACGGCGCTCGTCGAAGGGCAGGTACAGATCACGCAGGGCCTGCTCGACTTCCTTCTGCGCAGCCTTGGCGCCCAGGGGCTTGGCCAGCTGGGTGGCGAACTCCTGAGGTGAGGCGGCATGCAGTTCGCGCCGTTGCGGACGACGCACGTTGTCCACGGCGCAGGCCTCGGCGGCGCTGACTTCTTCGCTGCTGGCGTTGGTGAAGAGCGAGATCAAGGTGAACAGCAGTACGTTGGCTGCCAGCGAGCCGATGGCCGCCATGTGCCAACTGGTGTCGTCCAACACGTAGATCATGTCCAGCAGCGGGATGTAGAACCCCTGCAGATTACCCAGCAGAGGCAGCAGCATGGTCACCATCCACACCGCGATGCCCGCCATCAGGCCGGCGATGAAGCCGCGGCGGTTGGCTGTCGGCCAGTACAGCACCGAGAGCACGCCCGGCAGGAACTGCAAGGTGGCGACGAAGGCGACGATGCCCAGGTTGGCCAGGCTCTGGTGGTTGTTCTGGGTCAGGTAGAAGACGAAGCCGGCTGCGATGATAGCGACGATCAGGGCGCGGCGGGTCCACTTCAGCCAGCGGTAGATGTTGCCCTCGGCCGGTGGCTGGTAGAGCGGCAGCACCAGATGGTTGAGGGCCATCCCCGACAGGGCGAGGGTGGTGACGATGATCAACCCGCTGGCGGCCGAGAGCCCGCCGACATAGGCGAGCAGGGCCAGAGCGGGATTGTCGGCGGCGATGCCCAGGCCTAGGGTGAAGTACTCCGGGTTGGTGCTCGCGCCCAGGCGCAGCCCGGCCCACAGCACCAGCGGCACGGCCAGGCTCATCAGCAGCAGGAACAGCGGCAGGCCCCAGCTGGCGCTGACCAGCGAGCGCGGGTTGAGGTTTTCGGTGAAGGCCATGTGGTACATGTGCGGCATGACGATGGCCGAGGCGAAGAACACCAGCAGCAGGGTTCGCCACGGCCCCTCCTGCAGCGGGGTGTGCAGTGCGGCCAGCGCGGTCTGGTTCTGCAGCAGCCAGACCTCCAGCTGGTGTGGGCCGCCGAACACGCCATACAGCGCATACAGGCCGATACCGCCCAGGGCCAGTAGCTTGATCACCGACTCGAAGGCGATGGCGAACACCAGACCTTCGTGTTTTTCACGCGTGGCGATGTGGCGCGAGCCGAAGAAGATCGTGAACAGGATGATCAGCACGCAGAATGCGAAAGCCACCCGCGCCTTCACCGGCTCGCCGGTGAGGATGCTGATCGAGTCGGCCACTGCCTGGATCTGCAAGGCCAGCAAGGGCAGTACGCCGATCAGCATGAAGATGGTGGTCAGCGCCCCTGCCCAGGTGCTTCGAAAGCGAAACGCCAGCAGGTCGGCCAGCGATGAGAGCTGATAGGTGCGCGTGATCTTCAGGATCGGATAGAGCAGCACGGGGGCCAGCAGGAAGGCGCCGGACACCCCCAGGTAACAGGCCAGGAACCCATAGCCGTACTGATAGGCCAGGCCCACTGAGCCGTAGAAGGCCCAGGCGCTGGCATAGACGCCCAGGGACAGGGTGTAGGTCAGCGGGTGGCGGATGATAGAGCGTGGGATCAGCCCGCGCTCGCTGATCCAGGCCACGCCGAACAGCACCAGCAGGTAGGCGGCGCTGATCAGGATCATCTGGGTCAGGCTAAAGCTCATCGGCATCTCGTTGGCTCTGCAAAATGAAGGTGACGACGATGAGGATCAGCCAGAGCAGGTAGGGGCGGTACCAGGCACCGGTTGGCTCGATCCACCAGTCCATGATGGCCGGGGAAAACAGGTAGATCCCCACGACCAGAAGCAGGACCAAACGATAGATGTACATGCTGGCCTCGATGGTTGGGCGCTGCGGGCTTGGACTTATTATTGGCGCAAATGGCTGGGACGATGCTAGCGGGATTCAACCTCGCTCGGCAACAATTTGAATTTATTGGGTTTTTCAAGCGTTGCGCACGCCGCTTTGCAGCAGCGGCCTTGCGCTGTGATCGGGTGTGTAGCGGCCGTGAATGCGGTACATGGGGTGTATCAGGCAAACCGAGGGCTGATCTTACGGCCGCTTTGCGCCCGATCGCGGCACAAGGGTGCTCCTACATGTGCCCACGCATGCCTCAGTGCAGGTCTGCTTCGGGCACCGTCAGCTGGTGTGCGATCGCGTCGGGACGCCACCGTTGTCGTGCGATCGCCAGCACCTCGGCGGGGCTGGCGCTTTCCATGGCAGGCTCGGTGGCCTGGCCCAGCGCCCGCAGGGCCCGCAACAACAGGGGCGTGGCCTGATCGGAGGACAGTGGCGGCGAGCGATAGGACTTGCCCAGCTTGTGGCCGTCCGGCTGAGTGATCAGTGGAATGTGCAGGTAGCGCGGTTGGGAGAAGCCCAGCAGCTCCTGCAGGTAGAGCTGGCGCGGCGTGTTGTCCAGCAGATCGGCACCCCGCACGATATCGGTGACGCCCTGCCAGGCATCGTCCAGCACCACCGCCAGTTGGTAGGCGTAGAGGCCGTCCCGGCGCTGGATGACGAAATCACCCACGTCACGCCCCAAGTGTTGCTCGAAGGTGCCCTGTACACGGTCGGTAAAGCGATAGATCAACTCCGGCACCCGCAGGCGGATCGCCGCGCCTTCTCGGGCGTGTCCTGCGTTTCGGCACAGGCCCGGATACACTCCGCCGTAGCTTTCCAATTGCTTGCGCGAGCAGGTACAGGCATAGGCCAGGCCCATGCGAAACAGGCGTTCGACCACCTCGGCGTAGGCCTCGTGGCGTTGGCTTTGGTACACCACCTCGCCATCCCATTCCAGGCCGTAGCGCTCCAGGGTCTGCAGGATGGCATCCCGGGCACCGGGCATTTCTCGTGGCGGGTCGGTGTCTTCCATGCGCAACAGCCAGCGGCCGCCGACCGCGCGGGCATCGAGCCAAGAGGCCAGCGCCGCGACGAGCGATCCGAAGTGCAGGAAGCCGCTGGGGGTGGGGGCGAAACGCCCAATGTAGCTGGAGTCGTTCATGGGTGTGCAGGCTATATAAATGAAACGGGGCGCCTCGAGCGCCCCGTTCAGGTGGGAATCAGATCAGGCCTTGCCGACCTGCTTTTCCTTTTTCTCCGCCAGCTCCTTGCAGTCGAAGCACAGGTCGGCGGTTGGGCGCGCCTCCAGGCGACGCAGGCCGATCTCGACGCCGCAGGCTTCGCACCAGCCGTACTCTTCGTCCTGGATCGATTGCAGGGTCTTGTCGATCTTCTTGATCAGCTTGCGTTCACGATCCCGGTTGCGCAGTTCCAGGGCGAATTCTTCTTCCTGGCTGGCACGGTCGGCAGGGTCTGGGAAGTTGGCTGCTTCATCCTTCATGTGGTCTACGGTCCGATCCACACTGGTCATCAGCTCTTGCTTCCAGGCACTGAGGAGTTTGGTGAAATGCTTGCGCATGGGTTCACCCATGTACTCTTCGCCCGGCGTTTCCTTATAGGGTTCGACACCGTACATGGACTGACCGGCTTTTTGCTTTTCTACGGTGGACATGAATAGACCGCCTCTCACTCATCTGATCCAATGCGCAGGCTGCTCCATCTCCGGCACCCGCCGGCCCTGCGACTGCGAGCCGCCGAACTTACCAGATAGATCGGGGGTGCGCTACCCCGCCCGATCCTAGGAGTTGACAGCGGCGCGAGCCGCACGTTCGATGCCGCGCAGGGGTAGAATCACCAGTTTAGACCCAATTGAGAGAAGGCCCATGGCTCAGCCCCACAGTGCGCGTAGTCGCGCTATCGAACCCTTCCACGTCATGGCATTGCTGGCACGCGCCAACGAGTTGCAGGCGGCTGGCCATGACGTCATCCACCTGGAGATCGGCGAGCCGGACTTCACCACCGCCGAGCCCATCGTGGCGGCAGGCCAGGCGGCGCTGGCCGCTGGCCACACGCGCTATACCGCGGCACGTGGCCTGCCGGCTCTACGCGAGGCAATCGCAGGTTTCTACGACCAGCGCTATGGGGTCAGTGTCGACCCTGAGCGGATCCTCATCACGCCCGGCGGCTCCGGTGCCTTGCTGCTGGCCAGCAGCCTGTTGGTCGATCCAGGCAAGCACTGGCTGCTGGCCGACCCCGGCTACCCGTGCAACCGCCATTTCCTGCGACTGGTCGAAGGCGGGGCGCAACTGGTGCCGGTAGGGCCGGAGGTCAACTACCAATTGACGGCCGACCTGGTCGAACGCTACTGGGACAAGGACACTGTCGGTGCCTTGGTGGCCTCGCCCGCCAACCCTACGGGCACGGTGCTCGACCGTGACGAGCTGGCCAGTCTGTCCAAGGCCACCCGTGAGCGCCACGGGCATCTGGTGGTGGACGAGATCTATCACGGTCTCACCTACGGCATGGATGCACCTAGCGTGCTGGAAGTGGACGACCAGGCATTCGTCCTGAATAGTTTTTCCAAGTATTTCGGCATGACCGGCTGGCGGCTCGGTTGGCTGGTTGCGCCGCCCAGCGCGGTGAAGGACCTGGAGAAGCTGGCGCAGAATCTCTACATCAGCGCGCCGAGCATGGCCCAGCATGCCGCGCTGGCCTGCTTCGAACCCCAGACCCTGGCCATCCTCGAAGAACGTCGCGCCGAGTTCGCCCGCCGCCGGGACTTCCTGCTACCGGCCCTGCGTGAGCTGGGCTTTGGCATTGCCGTGGAGCCGCAGGGCGCCTTCTATCTGTATGCCGACATCAGTGCCTTTGGCGGTGATGCCTTCGCCTTCTGCCAGCACTTCCTGGAAACCGAGCACCTGGCCTTCACGCCGGGCCTGGATTTTGGCCGTCACCAGGCTGGCCATCATGTGCGCTTCGCCTACACCCAGAGCCTGCCGCGTCTGGAAGAAGCCGTGCAGCGCATCGCCCGTGGCCTGAAGAGCTGGCAAGGCTGATGTTGTTCTTTCCTGCACTCGAACAGGCGCGCTTGTTGCGCCGGTACAAACGGTTCCTGGCTGACATCGAGTTGGCCAACGGCGAGCAACTGACCATCCATTGTCCCAACACCGGCTCCATGCTCAATTGCATGCGCGAAGGCGGGCAGGTCTGGTTCAGTCGCTCCAACGACCCCAAGCGCAAGCTGCCGGGTACTTGGGAGATCAGCGAAACGCCCCAGGGGCGCCTGGCCTGCGTCAACACCGGGCGTGCCAATGCCCTGGTAGAGGAAGCGCTGCGGGCCGGACGCATCACTGAGCTCGCCGGGTTCACGGCGCTCAAGCGCGAAGTGGCCTATGGCGAGGAGGGCAGCCGGGTGGACTTTCGCCTGGAGTTCGCCGAAGGGCCGGCCTATGTGGAGGTCAAGAGCGTGACCCTGGGCTACCCGGACACGCCGGTCGCAGCCTTCCCCGACGCGGTGACCCAGCGCGGCGCCAAGCACCTGCGCGAGCTGGCTGCATTGGCGCGCCAGGGGATTCGTGCCGTGCAGCTGTATTGCGTCAACCTGACCGGTGTCGAGGCGGTGCGCCCGGCCGAGGAGATTGACGCGGCCTATGCCCAGGCCCTGCGCACAGCAGTGGCCGATGGCGTTGAGGTGCTGGCTTACGGCACGCGCCTGGACGCCGAACAGATCGTCATCGACCGGCCATTGCCGGTGCTGCTCACGCCTTGAGCCAGATGCCCTGGCTGTCTTCCAGGCAGTCCAGGGCCTGCAACTGCTCGCCCTCGCAGGGGCCGGCCACGCATTCGCCGCTTTCGATCAAGAACAACGCCCCGTGATGGGCGCAGTGGATGAGGCTGGCACTCTCGTCGAGAAAGGCATCCGCCTCCCAGTTCAATGCGATGCCTCGATGGGGGCAGCGGTTGCGATAAAGGTAGACCTGACCCTGGCGGCGTACGCCGAACACCTGCTCGCCAGCTACGCTGAATGCGCGGCTGTGGCCTTCGGCGAGGTCGATGGATGCGCAAAGAAAATGCATTGCAGCGGACAGCTCGTGTGACAAAGGGATGGCTTGACGCCTCAATGCGAACAATTATCAAATTGCCCTCAGTCGCTGCGCCAGGCTGTCTATGGTGCGCAGTTCCGTCGCTCGCTACAAGGCGCGCGGCCTGCCTTCTGCAAAGGAAAACGATGATGCGTCGTCCCGCTGCCCTGATCGTCCTGTGCGCAGGTCTTGTGCTTGCCACCCAGGCATTGGCCGCCGAACTCCCGCAGCGCTGGGTCAGTGCCGGCGGTGCCCTGAGCGAATGGATCAGCGCCCTGGGCGGCGAGCAGCGGCTGGTGGGGGTAGATACCACCAGCCAGCATCCTGAGTCGCTCAAGTCGCTGCCCAGTATTGGCTACCAACGGCAATTGTCCGCCGAAGGGATTCTCAGCCTGCGCCCGGATGTCCTGGTCGGCACCGAGGAGATGGGGCCGCCGCCAGTGCTGGCGCAGGTGCGCAAGGCCGGGGTGCGGGTGGAGCTGTTCTCCAGCAAGGCCGAGTTGGGCGCCGTGGACGATAACCTCCTACGCCTGGGCCGCCTGCTGGGTACCGAACAGAAAGCCGCCGCACTGACCGCCGATTACCACCAGCAACTCGATGCGCTGCAGGGCAGGGTCAAACAGGCCCAGGCGAGCCAGAAGGCGCCAGGGGTGTTGCTGCTGGTCGGGCACGCAGGTGCCAAGCCCTTGATCGCAGGCCAAGGTACGTCAGGAGACTGGCTGTTGCGCCAGGCCGGTGCGCGTAACCTGGCCGACCATTCGGGTTACAAGAACTTCTCCGTGGAAGCGCTGGCGGCGCTGGATCCGGATGTGCTGGTGTTCTCCGACCGCACTCTCGATGGCGAGCAGGCGTTGCAGGCCTTGCTCAAGGAGAACCCGGCGTTGGCCGCATCCCGGGCGGTGCGTGAGCAGCGAGTGATAGCGCTGGACCCTACCTTGCTGGTCGGTGGTCTTGGCCCGCGCTTGCCGGCCACCTTGAACACGCTGGCCTTGGCCTTCTACCCGGCGGCCAAGGCTCAATGAGACGTCGTGTTCAACCCCGTACGCTGTTTGCCTGTCTGACCTTGCTGTGCCTGCTGGCGATCTGGTTGTCGCTGGCGCTTGGGCCGGTGAGTCTCCCGCTGTTCGACACCTTGCGTGCTGGCCTGCGGCTGCTGGGTGTGCCGGTTCGTGCCGAGGGGCTGGAGCAGGCGCAGATGATTCTTGGCCAGATCCGCTTGCCGCGAACCTTGTTGGGGTTGGCGGTCGGCGCGGTGCTGGCGTTGTCCGGCGTGACGATGCAGGGGCTGTTTCGCAATCCCCTGGCAGATCCAGGGCTGGTCGGTGTGGCCAGTGGGGCGGCGCTGGGCGCGGCGGTGGCGATTGTCGGCGGTAGCTGGCTGGGCGGAATTCCGGAGTGGTTCTCGCCTTACCTGTTGTCCGGCAGTGCCTTCGTGGGCGGCCTCGGTGTGACCGCTCTGGTCTATCGCCTGGGCCGGCGCGACGGGCAGACCAGCGTCGCCACCATGCTGCTCGCGGGCATCGCCCTGACCGCGTTGGCCGGTTCGGCTGTCGGCTTGTTCACTTACCTGGCCGATGACGCCACGCTGCGTACCTTGACCTTCTGGAACCTGGGCAGCCTCAACGGCGCCAGCTACGAGCGCCTGTGGCCTTTGCTGCTGGTGACGGGCGCAGTGGCCTTGTGGTTGCCCCGCCGCGCACAGGCGCTCAATGCCCTGTTGCTGGGCGAGTCGGAGGCCCGGCATCTGGGCATCGAAGTGGAGGCGCTCAAGCGCGAACTGGTGTTCTGTACCGCCCTGGGCGTGGGCGCTGCGGTGGCCGCTGCGGGGCTGATCGGTTTTATCGGGTTGGTGGTGCCACACCTGGTGCGGTTGCTGGCAGGCCCGGATCATCGGGTGCTGCTGCCAGCCTCGTTACTCGCCGGGGGAGCCTTGCTCCTGTTCGCCGATCTGGTGGCACGGCTGGCGCTGGCACCGGCGGAACTGCCGATCGGTATCGTCACGGCGTTCATCGGTGCGCCGTTCTTCTTGTTCTTGCTGGTACGGGGACGCAGCTGATGTTGGAAGCCCAAGGGGTGCGCCTGCGGCGCGGAACCCAGGAAGTGCTGCAGGGGATCGATCTGCAAGTGCGCCCAGGGCAGGTCCTGGGTGTGTTGGGCCCCAATGGCGCGGGCAAGAGCAGCCTGTTGAGCGTGCTGTGCGGCGAACTGGCCCCCAGCCAGGGACGAGTCCGTTTGCTTGGGCGCGCGCTGGCGGACTGGCCCGGCCAGGTGCGCGCGCGTCACTTGGCGGTACTGCCGCAGGTCTCCACCCTCGGGTTTGCATTTGGTGTCGAGGAAGTGGTTGGTCTTGGTCGATTGCCTCATGCCAGCGGTCAGCAACGCGACCGGGAGATCGTTCAGGCGGCGTTGGGCGCGGCCGACGCCCTGCACTTGGTCGATCGCAGCTATCTGGCGCTGTCCGGCGGTGAGCGCCAGCGGGTGCACCTGGCCCGGGTGCTGGCGCAGTTGTGGCCGGGGGAGGAGGGCGTGACGCTGCTGTTGGACGAGCCTACCTCGATGCTCGACCCCTTGCACCAGCACACCACCTTGCAAGCGGTGCGGCGTTTTGCCGACCAAGGCGCGGCGGTGATGGTGATTCTGCACGACCTCAATCTCGCCGCGCGCTACTGTGACCAGATCCTTTTGCTGGAGCAGGGACGCTGTCATGCGCTGGGCGCCCCGCACCAGGTCCTGACGCCTGACGCGCTCAAGGCGGTATTTGGAATCGATGTGCTGGTGCAGCCGCACCCGGAGCTTGGTCATCCGCTGATCATCACCCGCTAGGAGGCTTTGCCCATGCGCCATCCCGTGTTGTCTGGCCTTTCGATCCTGCTGGCTTTGGTGCTGTCTGGCTGTCAGGCCAGCCTGCCCGACTTGCCGGCGTGGCAGGCCAGCGAAGGGCGCGACAGCGCGCAACTGGGGCAAATTCGCGACTTGGCCAGTGGTGAGCGGCTCACGCCAGAGCAGCTTGTTGCGCACCTGGCACCGGCGCCGCGGGTGCTGGTGGGAGAGAAGCACGACAATCCGGATCATCACGCTTTGCAGCTTTGGTTGTTGCAAGCCTTGGAGGCCCGTCGCTCCCAGGGCAGCGTGTTGCTGGAGATGCTGCAGCCTTCGCAGCAACCCCTGATCGATGCCGTGCAAGGACAGGCGGCAATACCCGAGGATTTGCCCAAAGCCCTGGCCTGGCAGGACGGCTGGGACTGGCAATGGTATGGGCCGATCGTGCGGGAGACTTTGCACCGGAGGATTGCGTTGCTGGCGGCCAATCTATCGCCGGAGGAGTTGCGTCAGGCTTATCGTGATGCCCCGTTGTTGCAGGGGCCGCGCTCGAACGCACCTACGGTCAAGGCCGCGCTGCTCGACCAAGTGCGCGCCGGGCACTGTGGATTGCTGCCGGAAAACCAGCTTCCGGCCATGCTTGCCGTACAGCAGCAACGCGACCGACGCATCGCCGAGCGCGTGCTGGCTGCGCCACAACCGGCCCTGTTGCTGACTGGCAGCTACCATGCGCGCAAGGACTTGGGTGTGCCACTGCACCTGGATGATCTGGGCGCAAAGGGTGAATCCAAAGTGTTGTTGCTGGTGGAGGTGGGCGAAAAAGTCGAGCCGGACATGGCCGACTACGTCTGGTACACGGCCGCCTTGCCTGAGCAGGACTACTGCGCCCAACTGCGTCGTTGATCGGACCTGGGCTTCGCAGGCAAAAAAAGACCCGGCAAATTGCCGGGTCAATAACCGTGATTAGCCTGATGAGGAGATAATCTGAGCGTCCGAACCAGGGACCTTTCAGCTTATCCAACCAGTCTCGCGACCAGTTGTGATAATCATAACGATTCTCATTTGATCGTCAATCCCTCCTCCCACTTATTTTGATTTTTTTTGCGCAGGGCTTTTGGCGTCCAGCTGTTCATCGAGCGCTTGTTTGCGTTCGACCGGCAAATCGTTCCAGTGCATGTCCAGCAGTGCCGCCTCAATGGAGTACAGCAACACCTTCGATGCCCGAAACCCCCGCGACTTCACAGCCTGATAGGCGCCTACCGCGCCCAGGCGGCGCAAGTCCGATGCACTGTGGATGCCGACGGCATGGAGCCATTGCGCGGAGGTCTTGCCAAGATTTCTCAGATGCTGCAATTCATCGTTCATCGGGCCTCCTTGCGATGGCTGAACGAGGTCTTTGGGATAAATCGCGAGCAGGTCTGAGAGGAGTGTAGCGGGGGTTGGGAAATACGCGGCCTTTTGCCATCGGAGCCCGACGGGCGAGGTAAGACCAGACGGCGCGCGCGCTGTCGGAGCGGCCTTGTGCCGCGATCGGTCGCGTAGCAGGCCGTAAACCTGCCGCCCTGGTGTATCAGGCTCGCCGAGTTTGTCGGGCTTGCGGCTGCTGTGCAGCCAATCGCGGCACCAGGCCGCTCCTACAGGTGCAGTGCAACGTCTGTGGGAGCGGCGGTTCGGTTGGCCGGCGGGCAGGGCTTGTTTAGATCCCTGGCAGACGCTGGCGGATCTGTTCGATCAGGTCGTCCATGCTGGCGCTTTCCTGGGTGTCCACGCGCTTGCAGTGGGGGAGTTCTTCGGCGTTCAGCGGTTCGCGGCTGGCCTGCTGGGCCTTGACCACTTCCAGGGTGGCATCGGAGGGGTCGTTGTCCTCGGCCTGACGCTGGGCCAGCCAGCTGGCGATGACGGCATCGGGCGCCTGGCAATCGAGGATCAGGAACGGAACGCCTGTTTCGTTGGCGACCTGTGCCGCGGCCTGGCGCTGGGCCAGCGTGAGGTAGGTGGCGTCGAGCACCACCGGGAAGCCAGCCCGCAGGATGACCGCTGCCAGTTCATGCAGGCGCTGGTAGGTGGCGCGGCTGGCGTCCTGGTCATAGATGCCGGCCTGCAGTTGGCCTGCGCTTTGCTGCTGTTGCTCACCGAACAGGCGCTTGCGCTCCACGTCCGAACGCACGCGGATCGCCCCCAGGGCTTCGACCAGGCGCATGGCTACGTGGCTCTTGCCAACAGCCGAGACACCGTGGGTGATAGCCAGCAGGCGCGACGGAATGGCGCTGTAGCTTTCGGCCAGGTTGGCGTAGTTGCGGTAGGTGCGCAGGGTGGTGGCGCGCTGCACGCCGTCAGCATCGGCCGGCATGCTGAACAGCGCGACCTTGGCACGCACCAGGGCGCGGTAGGCCTTATAGAAGTTGAGCAGTTCCAGGCCTTCGTAGTCGCCGGTCAGTTCCAGGTACTGGCTGATGAAGCGACGGGCCAGCCACTTCAGGCCGCGGTCCTCGAGGTCCATGGCCAGGAAGGCGGTGTCGGCATAGACGTCGGTCAGGCGGAACGGCTCGTTGAACTCAATGCAATCGAAGATCACCACCTTGCCGTCGATCAGCGTGGCGTTGCCCAGATGGATGTCGCCGTGGCATTCACGGATGAAACCTTTGGCTTTGCGCGCCTCGAGCAGGCCATGCAGGCGCTCGAAGCTGCTGCGGGCCCAGGCCTGGAGGTTGTCCAGCTGTTGCAGGTCGGCTTTGTCGCTGAGGAACGGACGGATCTGCTCGAAGTTCTGCTCGACCGGCGCCATGACGCTGTCAGGCGTGCCCAGCGGGTGGTCGACCGGCACCTTGGGCGCCTGCAGGTGGAATTCGGCGATCTGGCGGGCCATCTGGTCGATGTGGCTGGCATTGAGCTCGCCGTTGGCCTGCAAGGTGCTGAGCATCTGGCCCTGCGGGAACTGGCGCATCTTCAAGGCGTATTCGATCGGTGCGCCGTCGCCGCCCAGTTGCGGGGCATCGGCGGTGCCGGTGATCGGCAGCACTTCAAGGTACAGGCCGTCGGTCAGGCGCTGGTTCAGGCGCAGCTCTTCGTTGCAGAAGTGACGGCGTTGGTCCAGCTCAGTGAAGTCCAGGAAGCCGAAGTTCATCGGTTTCTTGATCTTGTAGGCGTATTCGCCGGTCAGCAAAACCCAGGAAATATGCGTTTCGATGAGCTGGAACCCGTCCACCGGGTGGGCATAGAGGGCGGGGTTCTGCAGCGCGCTGATCAGGGCTTGGCTCACGGGCAATCCTTCTGGGGGCAGGGAATTCGAAAGCGCCATTATGGTCAATGGTGCCGTCCCTGCAAACCGCTGGAAATCCTGGCGGATGAACGCGAGCTTTCCGTTTCGTCCCGCAGGCCACTAGCCTTTATCAAAGTGCGTATAATCCGCCGCCATGACTCGTACCCGAAACTCCCGTACCCCCAAGAAACGCCCGACCGGCCGCTCCCGCGCCTGGCTGGGCTGGGCGCTCAAGCTCAGCCTGGTCGGCCTGGTGGTGCTCGCCGGCTTCGCGGTTTACCTCGATGCTGTCGTCCAGGAGAAGTTCTCCGGCAAGCGTTGGACCATTCCGGCCAAGGTATACGCCCGCCCGCTGGAGCTGTTCGTCGGCCAGAAGTTGAGCCGCAACGACTTCCTCACCGAGCTCGATGCCCTCGGCTATCGCCGTGAGGCGGCCGCCAACGGTCCGGGCGCGGCGTCGGTCAACGGCAACACCGTCGATCTCAATACCCGCGGCTTCCAGTTCTACGAGGGCATGGAGCCGGCGCAGTTCGTGCGCGTGCGTTTCTCCGGCGACTACGTGGCGGGGCTGTCCGGTGCCAACGGCGGCAAGCTGGACGTGGTGCGTCTCGAGCCGCTGATGATTGGCGGCATCTATCCCAAGAATCTCGAAGACCGGATCCTGATCAAGATCGACCAGGTCCCGCCTTATCTGCTGGAAACCTTGGTCGCGGTGGAAGACCGTGACTTCTACAGCCACCACGGTGTGTCGCCCAAGTCCATCGCCCGTGCAATGTGGGTCAACACCTCCTCAGGTGCCATGCGCCAGGGCGGCAGTACCCTGACCCAGCAGTTGGTGAAGAACTTCTTCCTGACCAACGAGCGCAGCCTCAGCCGTAAGCTGAACGAGGCCATGATGGCGATGCTGCTGGAGCTGCACTACGACAAGCGCGAGATCCTCGAGGCGTACCTCAACGAGGTATTCGTCGGCCAGGATGGTCAGCGTGCGGTGCACGGCTTCGGCCTGGCCAGCCAGTTCTTCTTCAGCCAACCGCTGCAGGAGCTCAAGCTGCACCAGATCGCCCTGCTGGTGGGCATGGTCAAGGGGCCGTCCTATTACAACCCACGTCGTTATCCCGAACGTGCACTCACCCGACGCAACCTGGTGCTCGACCTGCTCGCGGAGCAGGGCGTGGTCAGCCAGGACGTGGCCGAAGCGGCGAAGAAGATGCCGTTGGGCGTGACCAAGCGTGGCAGCCTGGCCGATAGCTCCTTCCCAGCCTTCCTCGACCTGGTCAAGCGTCAGCTGCGCCAGGACTACCGCGACGAAGACTTGACCGAAGAGGGCCTGCGCATCTTCACCAGTTTCGACCCGATCCTGCAGATGAAGGCCGAAACGGCCATGAGCGAGACCTTCAAGCGTCTGGCCGGTCGCAAGGGCGCTGACGAAGTCGAATCCGCCATGGTGGTGACCAACCCGGAAACCGGTGAAGTCCAAGCGTTGATCGGCAGCCGGCAGGCCGGCTTCGCCGGGTTCAACCGCGCCATCGATGCCGTGCGGCCGATCGGCTCGCTGGTCAAGCCAGCGGTGTACCTGACCGCCCTGGAGCAACCGAGCAAGTACACGTTGACCAGCTGGGTGCAGGACGAGCCGTTCTCGGTCAAAGGCGCCGATGGCCAGGTCTGGCGCCCGCAAAACTACGATCGCCGCCCCCACGGCACCATCTACCTGTACCAAGGGCTGGCCAACTCCTACAACCTGTCCACCGCCAAGATTGGCTTGGAAGTGGGCGTGCCCAACGTGATCAAGACCATCGGCAGGCTGGGTGTGAAGGTCGATTGGCCAGCATTCCCGTCCATGCTACTGGGCGCGGGCGGCATGTCGCCGATGCAGGTCGCGACCATGTACCAGACCATCGCCAATGGTGGCTTCAACACGCCGATGCGCGGTATCCGCAGCGTGCTCACCGCCGAAGGCGAGCCACTCAAGCGCTACCCGTTCCAGATCCAGCAGACATTCGACCCAGGTGCCATCTATCTGGTGCAAAACGGCATGCAGCGCGTGATGCGTGAAGGTACCGGGCGTTCGGTCTACAACGTGCTGCCTCGTTCGCTGACCCTGGCGGGCAAGACCGGCACCAGTAACGATTCGCGCGACAGCTGGTTCTCTGGCTTCAGTCAGGACTTGCTGGCAGTGGTCTGGCTGGGCCGTGACGACAACGGCAAGACGCCGTTCACCGGTGCCACAGGCGCCTTGCAAGTGTGGACCAGCTTCATGAAGAAAGCCGACCCGCTGCCGCTGGACATGCCGCAACCGGACAACGTCGTCCAGGCCTGGATCGACCCGTACAGCGGCCAGGGGTCGGACGGTAGCTGTCCGGGGGCGGTGCAGATGCCGTATATTCGCGGAAGTGAACCGCCTGCCGGCGCCGCCTGTGGTGGCCCGCAAGACCCAGTGGAATCCGTCATGGACTGGGTCAAGGGATGGATGAATTGAGCGCTAGCTTTGAAGAGGGTGTGAAGTGAACAAGTGGCTGTTTCCTGCCTTGACGGCAATTGCCGTGCTCCAGGGGTGCTCCAGCGTTCCGCGCGGCAATATCCCCGTGGTGGACTCGAGCACCCGGGTTTCGAACAGTGAGCGCGTTGCGAGCAATCGTAACGTTGCCCGCCAGGCCAGCGGAGGCACCAGTCAGGCGCAGTCGCTGCCTGAGGATTCCGGTGTGACCGTGGTGATTCCGCAGGGCGCCGGCGCAGCGCCGATCCAGGCCTTCCCGGCCGGTGCGGGCGCAGCACCGATCAGCACAGGACCCATCACCCCCGGCCCTGTCAGCAGCGGCCCGATCGCCACCAACCCCAACCCGATTGCCGACGAGCCGTTCGACATCGCCTCGATGAACAGCGCACCCAGCACGCCGAGTGCACCGACCGGCATTCCGCGCAGCAACGCCAGCGGTGGGTTGTCTGCCGATGAACAGCTCGATGGGCCGGTGCTGGCGCTGCTGACTACCGCTCAGCAGCAACAAGGCAGCGGCGACTTCAACGGTGCTGCCTCGAGCCTGGAGCGTGCCCAGCGCATCGCCCCGCGCGAGCCGCAGGTGTTGTTCCGTCTGGCCCAGGTGCGCCTGGCCCAAGGCGACTCGGCCCAGGCCGAGCAACTGGCGCGTCGTGCCTTGACCTACGCCAACGGTCGTCCCGACCTGCAGGCCGAGCTGTGGAACACCATCGCCCAAGCCCGCGAGAAGCAGGGCGACAGCCAGGGTGCGGCATTGGCACGGCAGAAGGCACGGACCACCTCGTGATGGAACAGCGCATCCTCGATATTGCCGATCATCTGTTGTTGATCGAGCGCGAGTTGCAGGTCCAGGGCTGGTGGAGCGAACAGGCGCCCAGCGCCGAAGCGCTCGCCAGTGTGGTGCCGTTCGCGGTGGACGTGATGGCCTTCGAGCAGTGGCTGCAATGGATATTCCTGCCCCGCATGAAGCTCATCATCGAGCACGGGCACCCACTGCCCAGCGCGTCCGGCATCTTGGTCATGGCCGAAACGGTGTTTGTCGATCGCCCAGAGCAGAGCCGCGAGCTAAGACGTCTGCTGGCAGCGTTTGACCAATTGATCAGTCCTTCCGCCTGATTTCTTCTTTTTTTCCTATAAGGGCCGCAGATTGTGGCCCTTTTTTATGGATTTCTTCGTTTTCCTGCTGCTGACCACCTTTTTCGTGGTGGCAGGAATTCATCCTGGGGAAAAATTGGCAATAATTTTTCTTGACTTGCGCGCGGCGAATCAGAAGAATCCAGATTCCGCTGTAGAGGGACTGCCAGAAGCAGACCCGCTAAGCAGATCATGAGGCGCACACCCGCGCCGACTTGTTACACCCCGCAACGCGTTACCTCGCGCTGGGTGGGAATCCCCCGCAACACTCTGGGGCGCTCCCAATACTTGCTCAGTCAGTGCTGACGTTCGCTCATGCTCTGCTTGGCAGTAAACCTATTAAGACCCGTCCAATGAGGACGGTATTCTGGCGTTTTAGAGGTGAACAACGTGGAGCTTTTATCTGGCGCTGAGATGGTCGTCCGCTTCTTGCGTGACGAAGGCGTTAAGCACATCTATGGGTACCCTGGCGGTGCTCTCCTTCATGTTTATGACGCCCTGTTCAAGGAACCGGAGATCAATCACATCCTGGTTCGTCACGAGCAGGCTGCCACCCATATGGCGGACGGTTACGCCCGTGCCACCGGCAAGGCCGGCGTGGTGCTGGTGACTTCCGGCCCAGGCGCGACCAATGCCATCACCGGCATTGCCACTGCCTATATGGACTCGATTCCGATGGTCATCCTGTCCGGCCAGGTGCCTAGCACCATGGTAGGTACCGATGCCTTCCAGGAAACCGACATGATTGGTATTTCCCGGCCGAT
The DNA here is from genome assembly GCF_048068075.1 of Pseudomonas sp. NY15354. Lineage (NCBI taxonomy): Bacteria > Pseudomonadati > Pseudomonadota > Gammaproteobacteria > Pseudomonadales > Pseudomonadaceae > Pseudomonas > Pseudomonas sp. NY15354. The sequence goes on along the minus strand of NZ_JBLUPV010000021.1, from coordinate 5,725 downwards.
CGTGAAGCACAGCTTCATGGTCAAACATGCCACGGAAATCCCTGAAGTCCTGAAAAAAGCCTTCTACCTGGCGCAGTCCGGCCGTCCAGGCCCGGTCGTGGTCGACATTCCAAAAGATATGACCAACCCGGCCGAGAAGTTCGAATACGTCTACCCGAAGAAGGTCAAGCTGCGCTCCTACAGCCCGGCCGTTCGCGGGCATTCCGGCCAGATCCGCAAGGCGGCCGAGATGCTCTTGGCAGCCAAGCGTCCGGTGGTCTACTCCGGCGGCGGCGTGATTCTTGGCGGCGGCTCCGAAGCCCTCACCGAGATCGCCAAGTCGTTGAACCTGCCGGTCACCAACACCCTGATGGGGTTGGGTGGCTTCCCGGGCACCGATCGTCAATTCATCGGCATGCTGGGCATGCACGGCAGCTACACCGCCAACATGGCGATGCACAATGCCGACGTGATCTTCGCTGTCGGTGCACGTTTCGACGACCGCGTGGTCAATGGCCCGGCCAAGTTCTGCCCGAACGCCAAGATCATTCACATCGACATCGACCCGGCGTCGATCTCCAAGATGATCAAGGCCGACGTGCCGATCGTGGGGCCTGTGGAAAGCGTGCTCAACGAAATGCTGGCCATCCTCAAGGAAATCGGCGAGCAGCCTGACAAGGCGGCACTCGATGCCTGGTGGAAGCAGATCGACGAGTGGCGCGGCGACGGTGACCTGTTCCCTTACGACAAGGGCGACGGCAGCGTCATCAAGCCGCAGACCGTGATCGAAACCCTGTGCGAAGTGACCAAGGGCGATGCCTTCATCACTTCCGATGTCGGCCAGCACCAGATGTTCGCGGCGCAGTACTACCGCTTCAACAAGCCAAATCGTTGGGTCAACTCCGGTGGTCTGGGCACCATGGGCTTCGGCTTCCCGGCGGCGATGGGCATCAAGCTCAACTTCCCTGACCAGGACGTGGCCTGCGTGACTGGTGAAGGCAGTATCCAGATGAACATCCAGGAACTGTCCACCTGCATGCAGTACGACCTGCCGGTGAAGATCGTCAACCTGAACAACGGCGTGTTGGGCATGGTTCGTCAATGGCAGGACATGGCCTACAGCGGCCGTCACTCGCACTCCTACGTGGAGTCGCTGCCTGACTTCGTCAAGCTGGTCGAGGCCTATGGCCATGTGGGTATCCGCATCACCAGCCTGAAGGACCTCAAGCCGAAACTGGAAGAGGCTTTCGCGATGAAGGACCGCCTGGTGTTCATCGACATCGCGGTCGACAGGACCGAGCACGTCTACCCGATGCAGATCAAGGACGGCTCGATGCGTGACATGTGGCTGAGCAAGACGGAGCGTACCTGATATGCGGCACATCATTTCCCTGCTGTTGGAAAACGAACCCGGTGCCTTGTCTCGCGTGGTCGGTCTGTTCTCCCAGCGCAACTACAACATCGAAAGCCTGACCGTGGCGCCGACCGAGGATCCGACGCTGTCGCGCCTGACCCTGACGACCGTTGGTCATGACGAAGTGATCGAGCAGATCACCAAGAACCTGAACAAACTGGTCGAAGTGGTCAAACTCGTCGATCTGTCGGAAAGTGCTCATATCGAGCGCGAGCTGATGCTGGTCAAGGTCAAGGCCACCGGCGCCCAGCGCGCCGAGATCAAGCGCACCACGGATATCTTCCGTGGCCAGATCGTCGATGTCACCGCCAGCGTGTACACCGTGCAACTGAGCGGCACCAGCGATAAGCTGGACAGCTTCATCCAGGCCATCGGCACCGCGTCGATCCTGGAAACCGTGCGCAGCGGCGTTACCGGCATTGCCCGTGGCGACAAAGTGCTCAGTATCTGAATACGCATACAAGAATCAGTGATGGCTCCGTGGAGCCGAGATATAACAGGGGTATTTCATGAAAGTTTATTACGACAAAGACTGCGACCTTTCCATCATCCAGGGCAAGAAAGTCGCCATCATCGGTTACGGCTCCCAGGGTCACGCCCAGGCGTGCAACCTGAAGGACTCCGGTGTGGACGTTACTGTCGGTCTGCGTAAAGGTTCGGCTACCGTTGCCAAGGCAGAAGCCCACGGCCTGAAAGTTGCTGACGTTGCCACCGCCGTCGCTGCTGCCGACCTGGTCATGATCCTGACCCCGGACGAGTTCCAGGGCGCCCTGTACAAGAACGAAATCGAGCCGAACATCAAGAAGGGCGCTACCCTGGCCTTCTCCCACGGCTTCTCGATCCACTACAACCAGGTCGTTCCACGTGCCGACCTCGACGTGATCATGATCGCGCCGAAGGCCCCGGGCCACACCGTTCGCTCCGAGTTCGTCAAGGGCGGCGGCATCCCTGACCTGATCGCTGTCTACCAGGACGCTTCCGGCAACGCCAAGAACGTTGCTCTGTCGTACGCTTCGGGCGTCGGCGGCGGCCGTACCGGCATCATCGAAACCACCTTCAAGGACGAAACCGAAACCGACCTGTTCGGTGAGCAGGCCGTTCTGTGCGGTGGTACCGTCGAACTGGTCAAAGCCGGTTTCGAAACCCTGGTCGAAGCTGGCTACGCGCCGGAAATGGCCTACTTCGAGTGCCTGCACGAGCTGAAGCTGATCGTTGACCTCATGTACGAAGGCGGTATCGCCAACATGAACTACTCGATCTCCAACAACGCCGAGTATGGTGAGTACGTCACCGGCCCAGAAGTCATCAACGAAGAATCCCGCAAGGCCATGCGCAACGCTCTGAAGCGCATCCAGGACGGCGAGTACGCGAAGATGTTCATCTCCGAAGGCGCCACCAACTACCCATCGATGACCGCCAAGCGTCGTAACAACGCCGCTCACGGCATCGAAGTCATCGGCGAGCAACTGCGCTCCATGATGCCTTGGATCGCAGCCAACAAGATCGTCGACAAGACCAAGAACTAAGTCTTGCGTCGGTAACATGAAAAACGCGGCTTCGGCCGCGTTTTTTCGTTTACGCGGCCTGCTTCTGGTATAAAGCGACCAGTGGCTTGCCGTCAGAACCTGTTTCGCAGGCCCGTGTCGAACATTTTCCACCCCAGTTGCAAGGTACTTTTCATGAGCGAACGTCCCGAAGAGCCGAACAAGCCCTCCGACGCCGAAAGCCTGCTACCTGTCGATGAGCATATTGAAGAAGGGCATGACGCCGAAGGGCGCAAGGTCCGTCATCGTGGCATCTATCTGCTGCCCAATCTGTTCACGACCGCCAACCTGTTTGCCGGTTTCTATTCCATTGTCAGCTCTATCAGCGCCCACGGTTACCTCAGTGCGGGCGACCCGCGTGAAGCGAGCAAGTACTTCGCCTTCGCCGCGATCGCCATCTTTGTGGCCATGGTTCTCGATAGTCTCGATGGTCGCGTTGCACGCATGACCAATACCCAGAGCGCCTTCGGTGCCGAGTATGACTCGCTGTCGGACATGGTCGCCTTTGGCGTTGCGCCTGCCTTGCTGGCGTTCGTCTGGGCGCTGGGCGACATGGGCAAGGTCGGCTGGATGGTCGCCTTCATCTACGTTGCTGGCGCGGCATTGCGTCTGGCGCGCTTCAACACTCAAGTCGGCACTGCTGACAAACGCTACTTCATCGGCCTAGCCAGCCCAGCTGCTGCGGGTGTGGTCGCCGGTACCGTGTGGGCTTTCAGCGACTATGGCATCCTGGGTTCCAAGCTGTCGTTCCTGGTCGCCTTGCTGGTGGCGGCTGCCGGCATGCTGATGGTCAGCAACATCAAGTACAACAGCTTCAAGGAACTGGACCTCAAAGGGCGTGTGCCTTTCGTGGCCATCCTGGCCGTGGTGCTGGTGTTCGCGGTGGTGTTCAGCGACCCGCCCCGAATCCTGCTGCTGATCTTCCTCGGCTATGCGATTTCCGGTCCGGTGCAGTACCTGCTGCGCGGTCGTCGTCGTAAAAGCTGACGATGATTTAATGCTGGAATAACCCTCCGGCTCCATAGTCTTACAGGTACATCCGTTGCCTGTGCTATGGAGCCGTCATGCTTATCAAGTCTCCCAGGTCGTCCGACTGCAAAGCGTCGGAGATCACTCCCGAAAGCCTCTATCTTTCCAGGCGTGCAGTACTTGGTGCTTCCCTGGCGGGGCTGGCCCTTGGCGCATTGCCGCGGACTAGCTTGGCTGGCGAAGCGTCGCGCTATGCCGATGTCACGCCCGGTGCCGCACCTGCTTGGTTCACTGACAAGCTCGCGGCTACGCGCTGGCAGGCCGTGACGGTCAAGGACGAGGCAATCACGCCGTTTAAAGACGCCACCCACTACAACAACTTCTATGAGTTCGGCCCCGACAAGGGGGATCCGGCGGCCAATGCCGGCGCGCTGAAGACCGAGCCCTGGAGTCTGGTGGTCGACGGTGAAGTGGCCAAACCCGGTCGCTACGCCCTTGAAGACTTCGTGAAGCCCTACCAGCTCGAAGAGCGCATCTACCGGTTGCGATGCGTCGAGGCTTGGTCGATGGTCATTCCCTGGTTGGGCTTTCCGTTGGCGCAGGTGCTCAAGCAGGTCGAGCCAACCTCCAAGGCGCGCTACGTGCGCTTCGAGACGCTGCAGGATCCGCAGAGCATGCCAGGGCAGCGCTCTGGCTTTGCCTTGATCGACTGGCCCTATGTGGAAGGGCTGCGCCTGGATGAGGCGATGAACCCATTGGCGATCCTGGCGGTGGGCATGTACGGCCGGGAGCTTGCCAATCAGAACGGCGCGCCGCTGCGCCTGGTGGTGCCGTGGAAGTATGGATTCAAGAGCATCAAGTCCATCGTACGCATGAGCCTGGTGGCGGAGCAGCCGAGTACCACGTGGGAAAGTCTGGCGCCCACGGAATATGGCTTCTATGCCAACGTCAACCCGACGGTCGATCACCCCCGCTGGAGTCAGGCCAGGGAGAGACGTTTGCCCAGTGGGCTGTTCAGTCCCAATGTGCGCGACACCCTGATGTTCAATGGTTACGCCGATGAAGTGGCGTCGCTTTATACAGGGCTCGATCTGCGGAAGAACTACTGATGCGTTATCCCTGGTTTCGCCTGGTCATTTTCCTGGTGGGGTGTGCATTTCCCGGGTGGTGGCTATATGAAGCAGCGATGAGCCTGCTGGGGCCAGACCCTGGCAAGATCCTGGTGGACCGGCTGGGCCTAGGGGCATTGACCTTTCTGCTGGTGACATTGGGCATGACCCCGTTGCAGCGGCTGACAGGGTGGTCGGGCTGGATCGTCGTGCGGCGTCAGTTGGGGTTGTGGTGCTTTGCCTACATCGTGTTGCACATGACGTCCTACATGGTGTTCATCTTGGGGCTGGATTGGGGGCAGTTGGGCGTCGAGTTGCGCAAGCGCCCCTACATCATCGTGGGGGCGCTGGGTTTTCTGGGGCTGCTGGCCCTAGCGGTGACGTCTAATCGCTACAGCCAGCGACGGCTGGGTGCTCGATGGAAGAAGTTGCACCGATTGGTCTATGTGATTCTCGGCCTGGGGTTGTTGCATTTCCTCTGGATCGTTCGCTCGGACCTTGAAGAGTGGGTGATATACGCTGCCGTCGGGGCGGTGCTGCTGATCGTGCGAATACCGCCTGTGTGGCGCCGTATCCCCCGTTTAGTGGGGCGGGGCAGGGCGATATGAAAGTTTTTTGAAAATAAGTGTTGACGGGGTTTCGAATCCCCTTATAATGCGCCCCACTTCCGACGCAGTCGAAACGCAAAACTCCTTGAGAATCAAATAGTT
>NZ_JBLUPV010000020.1:0-95080 GCF_048068075.1 Pseudomonas sp. NY15354 | reverse complement strand
CGTGCACAAGAACGCCGGTTTGTAGATGTGTTTGCTCGCACGAACATCATCCATCAAACCGGCGTTCTTGTTTCTGTCTTTCCCGGGATTCCGTGAAGAACCAAAAAAAAGCCCGCTCCTGCGGGCCACAAGGTCCGCGGGAGCGGGCCGGACCCGCAAAAATTTCAGGTAATGGGAATTCAGGCGAACGCGGGCACCACTTCCTTGATGAACAGCTCCAGCGACTTCTTCTTCTCGGCATGGGGCAGGCTGTTGTCGCACCAGAAACTGAACTCGTCGACGCCAAGCGACTGGTAGTACTTGATGCGCGTGATGATTTCCTCGGGCGTGCCGATCATGGTGTTCTTGCGGATGTTCTCCAGGGCGAACGCCGGCACTTCGGCGAACTTCGACTCAGGGCTGGGCTCCAGGAAACCGTTGACCGGGGTGGTCTTGTTGCCGAACCAGGCGTCGAAGGTGCGGTAGAAGCGCGAGATGGCCTGGGCGCCGATTTTCCAGCCCTCGGGCTCGGAGGGGCTGTGCACGTGGGTGTGGCGCAGCACCATCAGTTGTGGGCGAGGCACCTCGGGGTTGTTGTCCAGGGCAGCCTGGAACTTGTTCTTCAGGTCCAGCACTTCTTCGTCACCCTTCATCAAAGGGGTGACCATGACGTTGCAGCCGTTCTTGACCGCGAAGTTGTGCGAATCCGGGTCGCGGGCCGCGATCCAAATCGGTGGCATGCCTTGCTGTACTGGCTTGGGCACGCTGGTGGAGGTCGGGAACTTGTAGACCTCACCGTCATGGGCGTAGTCGCCTTCCCACAGCTTGCGAATCGCCGGGACCATTTCACGCAGGGCCTTGCCGCCGTCGGTGGCTGGCATGCCGCCGGCCATACGGTCGAACTCGAACTGGTAGGCGCCACGGGCCAGGCCCACTTCCATGCGGCCATTGCTGATCACATCGAGCAGGGCGCATTCGCCGGCCACGCGGATGGGGTTCCAGAACGGCGCGATGATGGTGCCGGCGCCTAGGCGGATGGTCTCGGTGCGCGCAGCCAGGTAGGCCAGCAGCGGCATGGGGCTTGGCGAGATGGTGTACTCCATGGCGTGGTGTTCGCCGATCCACACGGTGCTGAAACCGCCGCGCTCGGCCATCAGGGTCAGTTCGGTGAGGTCTTCGAACAGCTGGCGGTGGCTGACCTGTTCATCCCAACGTTCCATGTGCACGAACAACGAAAATTTCATGGGGCTTTCCTCGAAGCTTGGAAGTGTCGCCTGTCGGGGCAGGCGTCAGGAGTCTCGACGCACGCCTGGGCATCCGTCATATAAAGGGTGACCTCAGGCGAAGGCTGGCAGGCTGGCCATCTTGCCGCGGCAGTAGACCATCGGCCGTGGCGCCTCTTCTGGGACGATGAGGTTATGCACCTTGCCGACCATGATCGCGTGGTCGCCGCCTTCGTATTCCCGCCACAGCTCGCACTCGATGATCGCCGTGGCATTGGCCAGCAGCGGGTTGCCCAGCTCGCTCAGGCGCCACTCGATACCGGCGGCCTTGTCCTTGCCTTTCTTGGCGAAGGCATAGGCTTCGGCCTGTTGCTCGCCGGACAGCAGATGAATGGCAAAGCGCTTCTGCTTGATCAGGACAGGGTAGGAGTCGGAACTGTAGTTGGGGCAGAACAGCACCAGCGGCGGGTCCATGGACAAGGACGAAAAAGCGCTGGCGGTAAGGCCGACGATCGAGCCGTCGTCGTCCAGGGTGGTGATGACCGTGACGCCGGACGGGAAGGAGCCCAGGACGTTCTTGTAGACGGTTGCGTCGATCATGGCGTGTTCCTCGGGGTAGGGCAGCGGTGGTCCGCATTTTTATCGTTGATGTGTCTGATGGTATACCGTAATACCTGGAATGCAAGTGGAATTTTCACGTGCCGCACGCATGCGATGAACGGTACAAGCCCCGTAATCATTGGTGTTGGTCGGGAAAGACATGCGCCTAGATGGGGCGCAAAGCGGATCAGATGCGCTGAAAAAGCGCAGTGCAGTGTTGTCAAAAGCTTGGAATACCATAATATGGTGCGCAGCTGAGAGGCCGCCCTCGAGCGGTTTCCTACAAAGATAAAAAACGACCCTTTCGAGCTGAAAACCATGTCCCAATCGTCATCGCAGCACCAGTTTGTCGAAAATCACACGGTCGATTACGTTCCACCTGCCGAGCGCCATGGGAAGGCGCGCGACCTGTTCACCCTCTGGTTCAGCACCAACATTGCACCGTTGCCCATCGTGACCGGCGCCATGGTGGTCCAGGTGTTTCACCTGAACTTGCTGTGGGGCCTGGTCGCCATCGTGCTGGGTCATTTGCTGGGCGGTGTCGTCATCGCCCTGGCCTCTGCGCAGGGACCGCAGCTGGGCATTCCGCAGATGGTCCAGAGCCGTGGCCAGTTCGGCCGTTACGGCGCGCTGCTGATCGTGTTCTTCACAGCGTTGATCTATGTCGGGTTCTTCATTTCCAACATCGTCCTGGCGGGCAAGTCGATCCACGGCATCGCCCCGAGCGTGCCGATGCCTACGGCGATCGTCATCGGTGCCCTGAGCGCCACGGCCATCGGCGTGATCGGCTATCGCTTCATCCATACCCTCAATCGCATCGGCACCTGGGTCATGGGCTCGGCGCTGTTGGCGGGCTTTGTCATGATGTTCAGCCAGACGCTGCCGGTGGACTTCTTCAGCCGTGGCGCATTCAACCTCTCAGGTTTCGTCGCCACGGTCTCGCTGGGGGTGATCTGGCAGATCAGCTTCTCGCCGTACACCTCCGACTACTCGCGCTACCTGCCACGTGAAGTGGGCATCGCCCGGCCGTTCTGGGCGACCTACTTCGGCGCCACCCTGGGCACCATTTTGTGCTTCAGCTTCGGTGCGGTGGCGGTGCTGTGCGTGCCGGAAGGGACCGACGCCATGGCCGCTGTCGAGCAAGCCACCGGCTGGCTGGGCCCGGTGCTGATGGTGCTGTTCCTGTGCAACATCATCAGTCACAACGCCCTTAACCTGTATGGTGCGGTGCTGTCGATCGTCACCGCCATCCAGACGTTCGCCGCCCAATGGACGCCCAGCGTCAAGGTGCGCGTGGTGCTGGCTTCGGTGATCCTGGTGGCATGCGGGATGGTTGCGCTCAACGCCTCGGCGGACTTCATCGGCCAGTTCATCGGCCTGATCCTGGCGCTGCTGCTGGTGCTGGTGCCGTGGGCGTCGATCAACCTGATCGACTTCTACCTGATCAAGCAGGGGCAATACGACATCGCCTCGATCTTCAGCGCCGATGGCGGCATCTATGGGCGCTTCAACCACCATGCGATCGTCGCCTACGCCTGCGGCATCCTGGTGCAGTTGCCGTTCGCCAATACGTCGCTGTATGTCGGGCCGTACTCGAACCTGGTGGAAGGGGCGGACCTGTCGTGGCTGTTCGGCCTGCTGGTGACCTGCCCGCTGTACTACTGCCTGGCGACCCGGGGCAAGTCCCCGGCCAAGGTGGGCCGGGCGGTGAGTGTCAATGACTGACAGCGCGGCACAGGCCCGCTTTAACGGGCCTGTCCGTGGCGTCTACTTCGCGGGTAAACCCGCACACAGGTTCTGTGTTGCTCTGAAACCTATCGCTGTGCCTGTGGGGGCGGCTCCTAGGCTCAGATCTTGAACTGCGCCACCATCGCGTTCAGGTCTATCGCCAGCCGGGACAGATCCTGCGCCGCCGCGCTGGTCTGGTTGGCGCCCGCCGAGGTCTGCATGGCCAGGTCGCGGATGTTGACCAGGTTGCGATCCACCTCGCGGGCCACCTGGGCCTGCTGCTCCGAGGCACTGGCGATCACCAGGTTGCGCTGGTTGATCGAGGTGATGGCCTCGGCGATCACTTCCAGGGCCTGGCCTGCTGACTGAGCCACCTCCAGCGTGCCGTTGGCGCGACCTTGGCTGGTGTGCATCGCTGTCACTGCGCGTTCGGTGCCGGACTGAATACCCGTGATCATCTGCTCGATTTCCGCCGTCGACTGTTGGGTACGGTGGGCCAGGGCGCGCACTTCATCGGCGACCACCGCAAACCCACGCCCGGCCTCGCCGGCCCGGGCCGCTTCGATGGCAGCGTTGAGTGCCAACAGGTTGGTTTGCCCGGCGATCGAACCGATCACATCCAGCACGCGGCTGATCTCGTTGGCATTGCTGGCTAACTGCTCGATTTCCCCCGAGGTATCGGTGACGTCGTTGACCAGGTGCTGGATCGACGCCAGGGCCTGGTTGACCTGGTCGCGGCCATCGCGGGTGGTCTGGTCGGCGCCTTTGGACGCGTCGGCGGTGCTCACGGCGTTGTTGGCGACTTCTTCGACGGCGGCGGTCATCTGGTTGACTGCGGTGGCGGCCTGGTCGATTTCCGCGCTTTGTTGATGCAGGCCACGGCTGGTGTCCTCGGTGACGGTGTGCAGCTCTTCGGAGGCCGAGGCCAGCTGGTCGGAGGAGGCGGCGATCTTGCGGATGGTGTCGCGCAGGCTCTGTTGCATGCGGCTCAGCGCGCGCAGCAGCAGGGCGGGTTCGTCACGACCGATCACCTGGATATCCTGGGTCAAATCACCGGTGGCCACGCGCTCGGCCACGGCCACGGCGTCGGCCAGGGGCAGGACGATGCTGCGGGTGAGCAGGGTGGCGATGGCGATCAGCGCCACAAGAATCATCGCCAGGGCAACGACGATCAGCGAGAAGGCCTCGTCGAACACTGCGCTGCTGCGTTGGGACGCTTGCTCGGCACCCTTGGCGTTGTATTCGATGATCGCCGCCAGGGCTTTCATCATGCTGTCGGCGTATTCGGCCAGGGGGCCGTTGATCAACCGGCGGGCCTCGTCGAGCTGTTCGGCGGCCACTGCATCGCGGATGGATTTCTGCAGACCGTGGTAGCGCTCGCTCATTTGCAAGAAGGTGTTGAACAGGGCGCGGTCGTCATCGGCGATGATGGTGCGCTCATAGGCGTCGAGGTCGCCTTGCAGCCCCTGGTTGACTTGGGTGATTTTCTCCAGGGTGGCCTTGCGGGCCGAGGGCTGCTCTTCCAGGGCGCTGCGCAGGGTCAGGGCGCGTGCTCGGCCCAGGGCGCTGCTGACATCGCCCAGGGAAATGATCGCCGGCATCCAGGTGACGCGGATTTCATCGGTGGCACGGTCCATTTCCCGGGTCTCAAAGAGGGAGACCAGCCCCATGACCAAGACCAGAACGCCCAACAGGACGAACATGCTGGCTGCCCGTATGCCGATTTTCAGGTTGCGTAGTTGCATTGAAATGCTCCATCACTTTGGCAGCGACCAGAGCGCAAGACGGCAGGGGAAGATCAGGCGCTGGGTACACTGCGGATTGGGTTAAGTCCTTACCATTCATATTGTTTTTTGCTGAATGATGGCACAGTGCCACTATTGTTGGACAGCCGATCAAATTAAAGTCCAAAAAAAGAGGCCGCGATGCGGCCTCTTGTAGATAAAGGTCAAACGATGGGAATCAGCGGGTCGGCCGCAGCCAGGGCCACAGCCCGATCAGCCGCCGGCGGGTAGATCCACACCGAGTTGATCTGGCGCTTGAGGTCCTTGCCTTCCTGGCCTTTGTACTTGAGCTTGCGCTCCCAGCCCTCGCTGAACGTTGCACCCCAGCCACCCAGGTCAAGGCAGGTCACGTACACCGGCTGGCGGTAGACCACCGGTGTCACGCCCAACAGGTCGGCGGCCGCATTGTTGCCGCTGTGGCGACCCATGGGGATGGCGTGTTGGCAGGTCATCAGGGCGTGATTGCCCGACTCGTCCACCGCCGCCCAGGCCACATCGCCGGTGGCATAGATATGTGCCTGGCCGATCACCTTGAGGTGGTCATCCACCCGCAGGCGGCCAAAGCCGTCACGTTCGCCGGGCACCTGTGCCGTCAGCGGGCTGGCCTTGACGCCCACGGTCCAGATCACGGTCTTGCTGGCGATGTACTCGCCGTTGTCCAGCGTCACACCGCCTGCATCGACCGCCACCACCGAGCGCCCCGTCAGCCACTGCACGCCGGCCTGTTCGCAGGCCTCGACGATCGAGGGCGTGATACCCGCGCCCAACGCTGCGCCAACGCTGGCGCCGCGATCGACCACCAGCACACGCAAGGCGGCGTCGTCACCGAGGATGGCGCGCAGGCGCGCCGGCATTTCAGTCGCCGTCTCGATGCCAGTGAAGCCGCCGCCGCACACCACCACGGTATTGCGGGCCGGGGAGGCCGGCTGCGCGGCCAGGCCGAGCAGATGCTGCTCCAGGCGCATGGCCGATTCCATCTGGTCGACATCGAAGGCGTGCTCGGCCAGGCCCGGGACCGCTGGGCGGGCCACCTGGCTGCCGGCGGCGAGCACCAGGCGGTCGTAGGCGATATGCCGCAGTTGGCCGTCGGCATCGGTGTAGCCGACGGCACGGCCTTGCACATCGATGGTCTGGGCGTACCCCTTGATGAAGGTGACACCCACGCTCTCGAACAGCGCGCCCAGCTCAGCCTTCATGCTGTGCACGTCGCTTTCGTAGAAGCGCGGGCGGATGCGCAGCTCCGCCTGGGGGGCCAGCACAGTGATGCTGATGTCGCCACGCTGGGCCTGATCGAGCAGGCGGGCGGCGCTCAGGGCGCTCCAGACACCGGCAAAGCCGGCACCGATGATCAAGATATGTGGGTTCATGAAGGTGCTCCAAGAGGGTTCGCAAGGGGTTGGAAGAGCCTTCGGCGAAGATCTGCGCTGCCGCCGAATAACTACGACTTTATTGGTCGTAGATTTGATCGGCAAGGTTTTTTTGTGTGCTGTGCTGCGCGTGCTGCCTAGAATTTGGCTTAAACCTGCGTTTTAAAAGGCTTTTCGGCGATCGAGTGTTAGACGGACGGTATCGCCCAGCTTTGCTCGTCGACCAAGAAGGGCGTAATATTTGCGACAATATTGGTCGGAGATTGACATGTCCCTTTACAGTGCCGGCGTCGAGTACGGCATCCATTGTCTGCTGTTTCTGGTGGATGAGCGTGGTGACAGCCGCGAATCCAGCGTCCGCGACCTGGCCGAATTGCAAGGTGTGCCCCAGGAGTACCTGGCCAAGGTGTTCACCAAGCTCGCCCGTGCCGGGCTTGTGGTTGCAACAGAAGGCGTGCGCGGCGGCTTTCGCCTGGCGCGGCCGTCCGATGAGATCACGGTGCTGGACATCGTTCGTGCCATCGATGGGCAGAAGAAAATCTTCGATTGCCGCGAGATCCGCGAACGCTGCACCCTCTTCGAGGGCTCGCCTCCTAGCTGGGCCACCGAGGGCACCTGCGCCATTCATGCGGTGATGCTGGGCGCGCAAAAGCGCATGGAGGAGGCCTTGGCTCAGCAGACCATCCTGGACCTGGCCCGGCGTTTCGGGCGCAAGGCACCGGCGCAGTTCGGCCAGCAGGTCAATGACTGGATGAACGAAAGACGCGAAGGTAAGGGCGGTGCCGGTGACATCCCACTGACCGAGGTCTAGTCCGACGACAAAGGCCCGGATGGCTTATGCTTCTGGCATCGAGCCTGCCGCAGGAGCCCGTCATGGCCTGGTCCGCTACCCAATATTCGTTGTTCGAAGATGAGCGCACCCGCGCCGTGCGCGACCTGCTGGTCGCAGTGCCACCGCGTCCAGTGCGTCATGCCACCGACCTGGGCTGTGGGCCGGGCAATTCCACCGAAGTGCTGCGCGGTCAGCATCCCGATGCCATGGTGGTGGCGCTGGACAGCGATCCGGACATGATCGACAAGGCGCGCCAGCGTCGTCGCCTGTGCGTGCCGCAGGTGCGTTGTGAAATCGGCGACATCGCCAGCTGGTCGGCCCCCGAGCCCCAGGACCTGATTCTCGCCAATGCCTCGCTGCAATGGGTGCCCGACCATGGCACGCTCTATCCGCATCTGGTTCGTCAGCTCACCGAGGGTGGGAGCCTCGCCGTGCAGACCCCTGACAACCTCGACGAACCCGCCCATCGACAGTTACGCGAGATCGCCAACCAAGGCCCGTGGGCCGAGCAGTTCGCCGATTTCTCACTGCCGCCCCGGCACAACGCAGCGTTCTACTACGACGTGCTCAGCCCGCTGTGCAGCCGCGTGGATGTGTGGCGCACCACCTACCATCATCCGCTGGTGGGCGGGGCAGAGGCTGTGGTCGAGTGGTTCAAGGGCTCAGCCTTGCGTCCCTACCTGGCGCGCCTGGACGCGCAGCAGCAAAGCGATTTTTTGCAGTTGTACCTGCAAGCGATGCAGCGCGATTATCCGCCATCGAGTGACGGCAAGGTGTTGCTGGCGTTTCCGCGGTTGTTCGTGGTCGCTACTCGTTAGGGCGACGCCAGCGCCAGATCACGTAGCTGTACACGCCGAGGTTGAGCAACAGCACGAACAGCCCCAGCAGCGTCTGGATCTGCTGTGTCAAGCCGGCGGGGTAGATCAGCGGCCAGATGTAGTGCTCGACGAAGCCGCCCTGGTAGCCGGCTTGACCCGCTGCAGCGCGCATGCGGTTTTCCCAGCCGGTCAATGGGCAGGCCAGGTGCAGGCCTTCCACCGCCAGGCCCCAGGCCAGGGCCGGCAGGTGGATGAACAGGGCAGGGCGCCACTTGACGACCAGCAGGCCGCCGAACAGCACCAGCAGGATGAACCCCAGGTGCAGGAGGACCAAGGCGTCGGCGCCAAGGCGGTACAGCATGCGGTGTGTCCTTGGGCAACTACGTCTCTTGAGCATATGTCATCGGGCGACGCTGACGGCTAACGTCTTGTGCTGCCTGCCCCGGCCTGTTCGCGGGTGAACCCGCTCCCACAGGGATTGCGCAACTCTTGAGCGCGGCGCAATCCCTGTGGCAGTGGGTTTACCTGTGAAAAGGTCAGCGCGATTGCTCAGCGCTCGTCCTGCACCATCTGCAGGAAGGTCGCCACGACTCGCCGAGTCCGCTGCTCGCTCAAGCACACCAAGGTCTCGGTCAGGTGGCGTTGGCAATCGAGGATTGGCAAGGCGCACACCCGTGCATCGGCACCGAACTCGGCCGCCGAGACCACGCCCACGCCGATCCCCACCACCACCGCTTCGCGGGCCGCCTCACGGCCCTCCACCTGGATCGCCGAGCGCATGCGCAGGCCGGCGCGCTGCATTTCTTCCTCGAGGGTCTGGCGGGTTACCGAGCCGGGCTCACGCAGCACCAACGGGGTGTCGTCCAGGTCGGCGAGGTGGATCGCGCCACGGCTTGCCCACGGGTGGTTGTGGGAGACGAACGCAACCATCGGGTCGCGGCGCATGGGCACGCAGAACAAGCGTTCGTCATCCACATCGCGGCCAAGCAGCGCCAAGTCGGCCTGATAGCTGAACAGCCGGGCCAGGGACTCGTCGGTGTTGCCGGTCTCGATCTTCACCTGGATGCCCGGGTAGCGCTGGCAGAACTTGGCGATCTGCGGCAGCACGTGCACCGGGGCATCCACGGCCAGCACCAGGCTGCCGGTGTGCAGGGCGCGGGAGTCCTGCAGCAATTCCACCGCCTCGGTCTCGCAGGCGAACAAACGCTGGGTGATACCCAGCAGGCGTTCGCCCAGGTCGGTCAGTTGCACCGAGCGCTTGTTGCGGTGGAACAGCAACACGCCATAGCGCTCTTCGAGCTTGCGCACCTGGTCGGAGACCGCTGGCTGGGTCAGAAACAGTTTTTCGGCGGCGCGGGTGAAGCTGCCGTGCTGGGCGACGGCGTGAAAGGCCTTCAGTTGAGCGTGGGAGACCGACATGACGCACTCCGTTACAAGCTGAGCTTATGTGTGAAATACGATAAATCGATTTTATTTATCAGTCACCAACTGGTTCCATGTCTGACAGTCCGACGGTGCTTCTGCCGCAAGCAGTCACCGGGGACCATGGTATCCAGCCGGTCGTGTCCGACCTGCGGTGCCATCTGACCAGTGACGGTCCTCCTCGTCATGCAGTGCGCAACACAACAACAAAACAGGCGTTTTTTCACATTCTGCCGGCACACTTGAGCAAGAGGTCAGAGTCAAATGAATCAATCCCTAGCGGCCATGAAGCGCTGGCGCGTCCAGATCTTCGCAATCACCTGGCTGGCCTACGCCGCCTTCTACTTCACTCGCAAAGCCTTCTCGGTCGCCAAGCTTGGCATCGGCGAAGATCCCACCTTCATGCTCGACAAGGCCGCCATGGCCAACCTCGACGGTATCTACCTGGCTGCCTATGCCGTGGGCCAGTTCACCTGGGGCATGCTCGCCGACCGCTTCGGGCCGCGCGTGGTGGTGCTTGGCGGCTTGCTGATTTCCGCGGCTGCCGCCGTGGTGATGGGCAGCTATGCGACCTTCCCGATCTTCGCCACCTGCATGCTGATCCAGGGCCTGGCGCAGTCCACCGGCTGGGCGGGGCTGTGCAAGAACATCGGCAGTTTCTTCCCCGCCGTGCAGCGTGGGCGGGTGCTGGGCTTGTGGAGTTCCTGCTACGCCTTCGGCGGCCTGGTGGCCTCGCCGTTCGCTGGCTGGTGGGCCTATACGCTGATCGGCAGCTGGCACGCGGCATTCTTCTCCAGTGCCGCGGTGGTGGCGGGCGTGGCCGTGCTGTTCTTCATCTTCCAGCGCAACAAGCCTGAGGATGTCGGCCTGCCGGCGGTGGAACCCGAGCCGCAAAGCATGGCGCCAGGCTCGAGCCTGGGCAGCGTATGGGAGCCGCTGAAGGAGATCCTGCGTAACCGCACCGTGCTGACCCTGGGCCTGGCCTACTTCATGCTCAAGCCTGCGCGCTACGCCATCTTGCTGTGGGGGCCGGTGATCGTCTTCGAACAGATGCCCTCGGTAGGCAAGGTCGGCGCGGCCATCATCCCGACCGCCTTCGAACTGGCCGGCCTGCTCGGGCCGATCATCATCGGCCTGGCCTCGGACAAGCTGTTCGGCGCACGCCGTATGCCGGCCTGTGTGATCAGCCTGGTGCTGCTGACGGTCGCCCTCGCGGCATTCATGGGCGCCATGCACACCGGCAGCGTGGTGTTGGTGGTCGGCTTGCTGTTCGTCATGGGCCTGACCTTGTACGGGCCGGACTCGATGATCAGCGGCGCGGCTGCCATCGACTTCGGGACCGCCAAATCCGGCGCCACCGCCGCAGGCTTCGTCAACGGCTGCGGCTCGGTGGGCGCGGTACTGGGCGGCTTGCTGCCGGGGTACTTCGACAGCGTCACGGTGTTCATCATCTTTGCGTGCACTGCGCTGTTCTCGGCCCTGGTGCTGCTGCCGCACTGGAACAGCCGCCCGGCCACCGTTGCCCAGGCCAACGACGTGGCGCCCAACACTGCAATGGCAATCAAGCCGGCGCGCACCTAAAAGGAAAGCGACCCATGAGACCCTTCTGGCTGCAACAGGCCCTGGACACGGAAAACGAGGCGGTGTGCCCGCCGCTGATGGGCGATGCACGCTGCGACGTGTGCATCGTCGGCGGTGGCTACACCGGATTGTGGACGGCGCTGATGCTCAAGGAGCAGGCGCCCGAACTGGATGTGATGCTGATCGAGGCGGACATCTGCGGTGCCGGGGCCAGCGGCCGGAACGGGGGATGCGCGTTGTCGTGGTCGGCCAAGTACTTCACCCTCGAACGCTTGTTCGGGGCAGAGGAGGCGGTGCGCCTGGTGCGCGAGTCGGAGCGCAGCATCAGCGCCATCGGCGAGTTCTGCGCGGCCAACGGCATCCAGTGCGACTACCGTCTGGATGGCACCTTGTACACCGCGACCAACCACGCCCAGGTCGGCGGCACCGATGCGGTGATCGCGGCCCTGGAGCAAAAAGGGATCAATTCGTTCCAGCGCCTGCCGCTGGAGCAGGTACAACGCCTGGCAGGCTCGGACCGCCACCTGGAGGGCTGGTATTCACCGGCCGCCGCCACGGTGCAGCCGGGCCGCCTGGTGCGCGGCCTGCGCCGAGTCGCACTGCAACGTGGCGTGCGCATCCACGAAGGCACCGCCATGACCGGGCTGGAGCACGGCACGCCGGCCCAGGTGCGTACGGCGCGTGGCACCATTCGTGCCGATCGCGTGGTACTCGGCCTCAATGCCTGGATGGCGCGGGCCTTCCCGCAGTTCGAGCGCAGCGTGGCGATCGTCTCCAGCGACATGGTCATCACCGAGCCGTGCCCCGAACTGCTGCGCGAGATCGGCCTGGTCAGTGGCGTTAGCGTCCTCGACTCGCGGATCTTCGTGCACTACTACCACAACACCAGCGATGGCCGGCTGATGCTGGGCAAGGGCGGCAACACATTCGCCTATGGCGGGCGCATGCTGCCGGTGTTCGACCAGCCTTCGCCTTACCAGCCCCTGCTGCGTGAAAGCCTGGGCGATTTCTTCCCGGCGTTGGCCGACGTGCCCTTGGCGGCCAGCTGGAACGGGCCGTCGGATCGCTCGGTGACCGGCTTGCCGTTCTTCGGCCGGTTGGACGGGCAGGGCAATGTGTTCTACGGCTTTGGCTACTCAGGCAGTGGTGTCGGGCCGTGCCACATGGGCGGGCAGATTCTGTCCTCGCTGGCCTTGGGTCAGGACAACCCCTGGACACGCTCGCCGCTGGTCAAGGGGCCGCTGGGCTACTTCCCGCCAGAGCCGATTCGCTACCTGGGCTCGCTGATGGTGCGCAATGCCATTCGCCGCAAGGAGCGCGCCGAGGACCGCGGTGTACGGCCACGGCGGCTGGACGTGCGCCTGGCGAAGTTCGCCGCGGCGGCGGGCAAGGCTGACAAAGCCTGATAGCAGGGGGCTGCGCAGCGGCCCCTGTGCGATTTCTTGTCGATCAAGCAAGCGAGGGCGTATAAACTGCTCCCACTTTTGGCCGGTCGCTTCCTGAACCGGCCGCTGAAACAAAGAGAGTCGACATGGGCGCACAGTGGAAAGCCAAGCATAAAGAAGCCGCAGCCAACGCCAAAGGCAAGATCATGGGCAAGCTGGCCAAGGAAATTCAGATCGCCGCCAAATCCGGCGCCGATCCGGACATGAACCCCCGCCTGCGCCTGGCCGTGGAGCAGGCCAAGAAGGCTTCGATGACCCGTGAGACCCTGGAACGCGCCATTCGCAAGGGCGCGGGCCTGGACGGCGATTCGGTGCAGTACCACGCCGTGACCTATGAAGGCTTCGCCCCTCATCAGGTCCCGCTGATCGTCGAGTGCCTGACCGACAACATCAATCGCACGGTCGCTGAAATCCGCGTTGCCTTCCGCAAGGGCCAGCTCGGCTCCAGCGGCTCGGTGGCCTGGGACTTCAACCACGTCGGCCTGATCGAAGCCACCCCGAATGGCGATGCCGACCCTGAGCTGGCCGCCATCGAATCCGGCGCCCAGGACTTCGAGGACGGCGAGGAAGAGGGTTCGACCCTGTTCATCACCGACACCACCGACCTGGACGCGGTCCAGAAGTCGCTGCCGGAGCACGGCTTCACCGTGACCTCGGCCAAGATCGGTTACACGCCGAAGAACCCCATCAGCGCTGCCAGCCTGAGCGCCGAGGCCCTGGCCGAGGTCGAGGCGTTCCTGGAGGCGATCGACAACCACGATGACGTGCAGAACGTCTACGTCGGCCTGACTGACTGATCAGCGGGGCCCCCATCGCAGGACACGTCGGCAGCCCGGCGTGCCCTGTGATCGAGGGCACGGCCCTCGCCGGAGTCACCCATCGATGCACCCCACCTTCGCCTCCCTGAGCCTCGCTCACCTGCGTACCCTCGACTGCCTCCTGCAGTTGAAGAACCTCAGTCACGCCGCCGAACGTCTCGGCACCAGCCAGTCGGCCTTGAGCCGGCAACTGGCGCATCTGCGTGAAGCCTTCGATGATCCGCTGCTGGTCCGCCAAGGGCGCGGCTATGTGCTCAGCGAGCACGCCGAGTCGCTGGTCGAGCCGCTGCGTCAGGTGCTGGAGGAGCTGGCTGCTCTGCGCCAACCTGCTGCTTTCGACCCGGCACGCTGTGAGCGACGTTTCTGCCTCGCCGCTTCGGACTACGTGGCCGAACACATGCTGCCGCTGTTGGTCAGCGCACTGGAGCGCGAGGCCCCGGGTGTGTCCCTGGAGTACCGCACCTGGCAGGCAGGCCAGTACGCTTTGCTGGCCAGTGGTGAGATCGACCTGGCCACCACCTTGTTCGATGAGTCCCCGCCCAACCTGCACGGCCGGCTACTGGGCGAAGACCGCGCGGTGTGCCTGATGCGCGACGATCATCCACTGACCGCCCACGCCCAGGTGAGCCAGGATGACTACCTGGCGTTCAAGCATGTGCGCATTTCCGGCGGCGGTGACAAGGACAGCTTCATCGACCGCCACTTGCGTGCCCAGGGGCTGCAGCGGCGGATCAGCCTGCAAGTGCCGTTCTTCTCCGCTACGGTGCAGGTGATCGGCAACGGTCAGGCGCTGGCGACCGTACCCGAGCACATCGCCCGCCAGCTGTGCCGCTTGCACCGCCTGGCATGGCGGCCCCTGGGCTTCATCGAGCATACCCAGCGCTACTGGGTGGTCTGGCACCAACGTCTGCAGGCCTCGGCCGAGCACCGCTGGCTGCGGAACCGGGTCTTCGAGCTGTGGCGTCAGTCGCAATTCGGCGTGCAGGGCGGGCATGCGCCTTCGCCATAGCAACTATGCGCGAAGCGGGGTTCTTCGCAGCGTCTCGCACATCTAGACTCTGCCTCCTATGGCGCCAGCCTTTCGCGGGTCCCTCCCGAAAGGACCAACGCCCGTCCGCTGCCCCAAGGAGATTGCGCGTGAACCCGGAAGACTTTCGCCAGTACGGCCACCAACTGATCGATCTGATCGCCGACTACCGCCAAAGCGTCGCCGAGCGACCGGTCATGGCCCAGGTCGAGCCTGGCTACCTCAAGGCCGCCTTGCCCACCGAGGCGCCGCAGCAAGGTGAGCCGTTCGAAGCGATCCTCGCCGACGTCGACAAGCTGCTGATGCCGGGTTTGTCGCATTGGCAACACCCCAATTTCTACGGTTACTTCCCCTCCAACGGCACCCTGTCCTCGGTGCTGGGTGATTTTCTCAGCACTGGGCTGGGGGTGCTGGGCCTGTCGTGGCAATCGAGCCCGGCACTGAGCGAGCTCGAAGAGACCACCCTGGACTGGCTGCGCCAGTTGCTCGGCCTGTCGGCGCAGTGGAGCGGGGTGATCCAGGACACCGCCTCGACCAGCACCCTGGTGGCATTGATCTGCGCCCGTGAGCGCGCCACCGACTATGCCTTGGTGCGCGGCGGCCTGCAGGCCCAGGACAAGCCGTTGGTGGTCTATGTCAGCGCCCACGCCCACAGCTCGGTGGACAAGGCTGCGCTGCTGGCCGGCTTTGGCCGTGAGAACATCCGCCTGATCCCCACCGACGAACGTTTCGCCATGCGCCCTGAGGCCTTGCAGGCGGCCATCGAGCAGGACCTGGCGGCTGGTAACCAGCCTTGCGCGGTGGTCGCCACCACCGGCACCACGGCCACCACCGCCCTCGACCCGCTGGCCGCGATCGGCGCGATCACCCAGGCGCACCAGCTGTGGTTGCACGTCGACTCGGCCATGGCTGGCTCGGCGATGATCCTGCCCGAGTGCCGCTGGATGTGGGACGGCATCGAGCTGGCCGACTCGGTGGTGGTCAATGCCCACAAGTGGCTGGGCGTGGCGTTCGACTGCTCGATCTACTACGTGCGTGACCCGCAACACCTGATCCGGGTGATGAGTACCAACCCCAGCTACCTACAATCGGCGGTCGATGGCGAGGTGAAGAACCTGCGCGACTGGGGCATCCCTCTAGGCCGGCGTTTCCGCGCGCTGAAGCTGTGGTTCATGCTGCGCAGCGAAGGCGTCGAGGCCCTGCAACAGCGCCTGCGCCGCGACCTGGACAACGCCCGCTGGCTGGCCGAGCAGATTGAGGCCGCGCCGCAGTGGCAGGTGTTGGCGCCGGTGCAACTGCAGACGCTGTGCATTCGCCACTGTCCGGAAGGGTTGCAGGGTGAGGCGCTGGACGCCCATACCCGGGCTTGGGCGGACCGGCTCAATGGCTCTGGGGATGCCTACGTGACTCCGGCGACCCTGGAGGGACGCTGGATGGTGCGGGTGTCGGTCGGTGCGCTGCCGACCGAGCGAGTGCATGTGGAGCAACTGTGGGCGAAGCTCCAGGCTGTCGTCACCGGCTGACAGTGGCTAGCAATGGGCGCTGTGGGGCACTGTCCTCTCAGCCCTGTGCAGCTAAACCCGCTTCCACCGGGGCAAACTCGGACCAAGCGGGAGCAACTGTTTGATGTTGCCTGGGCCGGCCTATTCGCGGGTAAACCCGCTCCCACAGGTTTAGCGGTGCTCTTTGGCGCTGCGCTGGCTCTGCAGGGGCAGGTTCAGCGATGCCTTTCGGATCGACGCGAGCGCTGTGCGGGTTTAGCGGTGCTCTTTGGCGCTGCGCTGGCTCTGCGGGGGCAGGTTAAGCGATGTCTTTCGGATCGACGCGAGCGCTGTGCGGGTTTAGCGGTGCTCTTTGGCGCTGCGCTGGCTCTGCGGGGGCAGGTTCAGCGATGCCTTTCGGATCGACGCGGGCGCTGTGGGAGCGGGTTTACCCGCGAACACCGGCGCAGCCGGTGCCATTCACCGAGGCGTTTGCTTCGCGGGTAAACCCGCCCCCACAGGTTTAGCGGTGTTCTTTGGTGCTGCGCTGGCTCTGCGGGAGCGCAGCGGGTGCCAGGCTCCGCATCGTCTGTGACGTGCCGTTATCAGCGGCTCACCGCCTGAAAGCTGCTCTTGCGGCTGGCTTCATAGGCGCCTTTGTCCATGGGGCTGGCTTGCGGGTTGCCCAGGTCTTCCATGGCCAGACGGTGGGTTTCCGGCGCGATGTAGGCAGCGAGGGCGCACAGGCAGGTGATGAAGAACGCCAGGCTGCCGACTACCAGTGGGATGTTGTCCGAGCCGGGTGGGGCGACGGTGGCGAACAGCGCGGGCAGCATGGCGGTGAGCATGGTGCCGACGTTCTGCGCGATGGCCATGGCCGAGACGCGGTAGCGGGTGTGGAACAGCTCCGGGTAGAAGCTTGGGAACACCGCGTTGTATCCCTGGTAGACCATGCCCCACATGAGGATCGACACGCCAAAGGCCAGCGGCACGTTCTGGATGCTGATCGCATACAGGTAGGCGAAGGCCAGCAGGCCCGAGCCCAGGCAGCCGGCGATCATGGTCGGGCGACGGCCGATCTTGTCCGAAAGGTTGCCGACGAACGGGATCACCAGCACCGCGACGATATTGCCCACCACTGGAATCCACAGGTACACGCTTTTGTCGAAGCCGATGCCATACGCCGGCTGCACCGCGTAGGCCGCGCCGAAGATGGTCGCCACCACCGGAATCACGTTCATCAGCGCCATGAAGGCCACCAGCACCATGCACTTCCAGCTGTGGCGGAAGGCTTCGCTGATCGGCGACTTGGCGACTTTGTCCTGTTTCTCCTCCTGCACGAAGGCCGGGGTCTCGTGGACTTCCTTGCGGATGAAATAGCCAGCCACCAGCACCAGCGCACTCATCAGGAACGGAATGCGCCAGCCCCATTCATTGAAGGCCTCGCTGGGCATGAAGTAGGCCAATGGCAAGAACACCGCCGCCGCCATCACCTGGCCGGCCTGCACGCCTTGCAGGGTGTAGCTGGCGTAGTAGCCGCGCCGGCCGAACGGGGCGTGCTCCATGATCATCGAGCTGGCGCCGGAGATCTCGCCGGCCACCGCAAAGCCCTGGACCAGGCGCAGTACCACCAGCAGGGCCGGGGCCAGTAGGCCGATGTCGTGGTAAGTCGGCAGCAGGCCGACGGCCATGGTCGACAGGCCCATCAGGAACATGCACAGCAACAGAACGTTCTTGCGCCCGCGGGTATCACCCCAGTGGCCGAGTACGAAGGCGCCTAACGGGCGGGCCAGGTAGCCGACGCCGTAGGTCGCCAGCGAGGCGATGATGGCCATTTTCGGGTCGGTTGAAGGGAAGAAGATCTGCGGGAAGATCAGCGCCGCAGCCTGGGCATAGATAAAGAAGTCGTAGTACTCGAGTGCCGAGCCGATCCACCCGCTGGCGGTCGCTTTCTTGGCTTGGGAGTTGGAGTGAGCCATCGTTTTCTCCGGTGTTCTTGTAGGTCAGCGGGAGGCTGTTCAGGAGTGATCAGTCGGTGACTGATGCCGATGGGACGAACAAGCAGGTGCGGCTCGCAAGGCGATGGAAATGAGCATAGGTCGGTACCCGGTTATTGAATTTATTATGCCGTGACGCTGGGCCTGTCAGCACGGCGCCCGCTGAACGTGGGCAGGGGGCCGTTGCTGGGATTCATGGTTGTCCAGGGGCAGACCTGAATCAATTCGCCAAAATCGCTTTTGTTCGGTAATCGAACAAAAACTAACTGTTTCGTACAAAACGCATTGCGAGGCTGACTTTACCTGCGAATAATCGATCGTGCCAGGCTCCCATAGGCCTGGGACCGTCAGCCCGCGCAACCTTCGGGGCGCGCCAATAACAAGGAACTCCCCCATGCAGCGTTCGATTGCCACCGTGTCCTTGAGCGGTACATTGCCCGAAAAGCTCGAAGCTATTGCCGCTGCCGGCTTCGATGGCGTCGAGATCTTCGAGAACGATCTTCTGTATTACGCCGGTAGCCCCCGTGAAGTCCGTCAGTTGTGCAGCGACTTGGGGCTGGCGATCACGTTGTTCCAGCCGTTTCGCGACTTCGAGGGCTGCCGGCGCGAGCGTTTGCAGAAAAACCTCGACCGCGCCGAGCGCAAGTTCGACTTGATGCAGGAGCTGGGCACCGACCTGGTGCTGGTGTGCAGCAATGTCCAGGCCGATGCCCTGGGCGATGAGCAACTGCTGGTGAACGATCTGCGCCTGCTCGCCGAGCGTGCCGGCCAGCGCGGCCTACGCATTGGCTACGAGGCGTTGGCCTGGGGGCGTCATGTCAATACTTACCAGCAGGTGTGGAGCCTGGTGCGCCAGGCTGACCACCCAGCCCTCGGGGTGATCCTCGACAGCTTTCATACCCTGTCGCTCAAAGGCGATCCTTCCGCCATCCATGACATTCCGGGCGAGAAGATCTTCTTCGTGCAGATGGCCGATGCGCCGATCCTGGCCATGGACGTGCTGGAGTGGAGCCGGCACTTCCGCTGCTTCCCCGGCCAGGGTGAGATGGACTTGGCGGGTTTCCTCGCGCCGATCCTCGCCACCGGATACCGGGGGCCATTGTCGCTGGAGGTGTTCAACGACGGTTTTCGCGCCGCACCGACTCGGCAGAACGCCGCCGATGGCCTGCGCTCGCTGCTCTATCTGGAAGAGCAGACCCGCCTGCGGCTCGCCCAGCAAGCCCGCGCCCTGGAGCCGGGCGTGCTGTTCGATCCACCGGCTGCCAGTGGCTATCAGGGCGTGGAGTTTCTCGAGTTCGCGGTGGATGAGGCGCTCGGCGCGCGCCTGGGCCTGTGGCTCAAGCGCCTGGGCTTTGCCGAAAGCGGGCAGCACCGCAGCAAGGACGTACGCCTGCTGCGCCAGGGCGACATCAACATCGTGCTCAATGCCGAGCCGTATTCCTTCGCGCACAATTTCTTCGAGGCCCACGGCCCGTCGTTGTGCGCCACGGCGCTGCGGGTCACCGACAGCCAGGCCGCGCTGGGACGTGCCACGGCCTATCGTGGTCAGCCATTCCGTGGCCTGGTGGGGCCCAATGAGCGGGAGATCCCAGCAGTGCGTGCGCCCGACGGTAGTCTGATCTATCTGGTCGAGCAGGCCGGCCAGGGCCAGACGATCTATGACAGCGATTTCCGCCTCGATCCTGAGGTCATCTCTAGCGGTGGCCTGCAGCGCATCGACCACATGGCCCTGGCCCTGCCGGCCGAATCGCTGGACAGCTGGGTGCTGTTCTACAAGAGCCTGTTCGATTTTGCCGCCGACGACGAGGTGGTGTTGCCCGACCCCTATGGTCTGGTCAAGAGCCGTGCCCTGCGCAGTGCCTGCGCGACGCTTCGGCTGCCGCTGAACATCTCGGAAAACCGCAACACCGCCATCGCCCACGCGCTTTCCAGCTACCGTGGCTCGGGCGTGCACCACATTGCCTTCGCCTGCGAGGACATCTTCGCCGAAGTGGCGCGGGCCAAAGAGGCCGGCGTGCCGTTGCTGGAGATCCCGCTGAACTACTACGACGACCTGGCGGCGCGCTTTGACTTCGATGAGGAGTTCCTCAGCGAGCTGGCGTACTACAACGTGCTGTATGACCGCGATGCCCAGGGCGGCGAACTGTTCCACGTCTACACCGAGCCGTTCGAAGGGCGCTTCTTCTTTGAAATCCTCCAGCGCAAGGGGGATTACGCCGGGTATGGCGCGGCCAACGTGGCGGTGCGCCTGGCGGCGCTGGCCAAGGCGCGCAGCGGGGCGGTGCGCAAGCCTGTGCTGTGACTCACCGACGACACCTCCCAGGTAGGAGCGGCCTTGCGCCGCGAAAGGGCTGCGTAGCGGCCCCCGGGCATCTGCTGTTACATGGATCGCCGGGGCTGCTTTGCAGCCCTTTCGCGGCGCAAGGCCGCTCCTACAAGGGCTCGGTGCTTGGCTGAACCTGACCACCCGACCAACAGCGCGCTTCCCTGCACCGCCCCGCTCGCGGATAATCCCACCCCATTGAAAACAACAGCCTGTGAGTGGGTATGAGTGATTCGGTAGTCAATCTCGGCCAGCCTGAGATCGAAGGGCCGCGCAAGTCGCGCAAGAACAACCCCGAGAAAACCCGCGAGGACATCCTCCAGGCCGCCATTCACGAGTTCGTCCAGCAGGGGCTGGCCGGGGCGCGGGTCGATGCCATCGCCGAGCGCACCGCCACCTCCAAGCGCATGATCTACTACTACTTCGGCAGCAAGGAGCAGCTGTACGTCGAGTGCCTGGTCAAGCTCTACGGCGATATCCGCAAGACCGAGCACAGCCTGGACCTGGAGTCGCTGCCCGCCGTGCAGGCCATCGAGCGGCTGGTGGAGTTCACCTTCGACCACCACGACCATAACGTCGATTTCGTGCGCATCGTCTGCACCGAGAACATTCACTACGGCGAGTACGTCAAGCAGTCGCCGGTGATCCGCGAGATGAGCAGCCTGGTGCTCGAGGCGTTGGGCCGCACCTTGCGCCGGGGCGTGGAGGAGGGCGTGTTCCGCGCAGGTATCGAGGTCATCGACCTGCACATGCTGATGAGCTCGTTCTGTTTCTACCGGGTGTCCAACCGCCACACCTTCAGCGAGATCTTCCAGATCGACCTCTCCGACGAGCAGATCAAGCACCGCCACAAGCAGATGATCTGCGATGCGGTGCTGCGCTACATCCGCGCCTGACCCAGCATCCGCTGTATAGGCGCTAACACTGTGTCTGTGGGCTTTAGCCGCGAAACAGACGGCGCGGTGTCTGGCACCGGCGTAGCCGGCATCATGCTCCGAGGTGCCTGCTTCGCGCGTAAACCCGTTCCTACACTGACGACGCCACCCCTACGCGCGCAGGCGCGTACTGGTGTTCATTCCCCCAGCCGCTGCTCGCGCGATGGCGGGTAGCCAAAGTACGCCGCATAGCACTTGCTGAAGTGCGACACCGAGACGAAACCGCAGGCCACCGCCACCTCCATCACCGAAAGGTCGGAGTACTGCAGCAGACGGCGGCTCTTGGTGATGCGCAGTTCCATGTAGTAACGCCGCGGCGAGGTGCCGAGCTGGGCCTGGAACAGTCGGTCGATCTGGCGCCGCGAACGGCCACTGTAGGCGGCGAGCTGGTCGAGGCTCAGGGTTTCCTCGAGGTTGTTCTCCATCAGTTCGACGATGGTACGCAGGTGCAGGCTCATGGACTTCTTCGCCCCCGGCCCGACCTGGCGGTAGCGGGCGCCGGAGAACGAAAGAATTTCCTCCACCCCTTCGGCCAGCGCATCGCCATACAGGCGTCGGACCAGGCCGAGCATCAGTTCCATCGCCCCGTTGGGGCTGGCGGCGGTGAGGCGATCGCGGTCGAGGGTGAAGCTGGCCGGGGTGAGGCGGGTCTGCGGGCTGCGCTCGGCAAGGCTGGCGCGCTGCTCAGGGTGGATGCTGCAGCCATAGTCGTCCAGCACGCCGGCGCGGCCGAGGAACCACGCGCCGTTCCACAACCCGCCCAGCGCCATGCCGTGGGCGGCGCAGTCGCTGAGCATGCGGTCGAGCTCAGGGTACTTGAGCGGCGTGCGCAGGCCGCCGCAGATCACCAGCAGGTCCAGTTCCTTGAGGCTGGCGGCGCTCAGCTCGCTGGCCACCAGTTCCAGGCCCAGGTCGCTCAGCACCCGGTCGCCCTTGGGCGACAACGGCGTGAAGCGGAAGCTGTCGGCGCGCAGCAGGTTGGCCGTCACCAGCACGTCCATCGCCACGGTGAAGCTGGCCATGGAGAAGTGTTCGAGCAGGACGAAGTCGACCCGATAGGGCATCTGCCCGTTTCCGGCGGCGGACTTTAGCCTCAGCATATTGCTGGTGCTGGTTTTCTGGCTGAACTGGCGTGGCGTGGACACTGCTGACTCCGCTTCCTGGCTGGCCGGATGAGTTTGCTGGGAGTCCGCTGGAAAGACAACCAGAGCACGCATGGCGGCCAATCGGCCCCTGGGCTATGCTCAGTCCCCCTCTTGAGGACACGACCCGATGAAATACGCCGCCGCGCTACTGTTGAGCCTGCTTCCTCTGTTGGCCCATGCCCTGGAGCCGGGGGACACGCTCGCGCCCTGGACCCTGCTCGATCAGTACGACCAGCCCTACAGCCTCGACACCGACACCCGTATCCTGCTGGTGGCGCGCGACATGGAGGGTGCCAAGCTGGTCAAGGCCGCCTTGGCCGATCAGCCCAAGGGGTATCTGCAAGCGCGTCATGCGGTGTTTCTCGCCGACATCCAGCGCATGCCGGCGATCATCGGCAAGCTGTTCGCCATCCCGGCCATGCGCGACTACAACTACCGTGTGATGCTCGACCGTGAGGGTCGAGTGGCCAGCCGCTACGGCGCCGAAGATGGCCAGGTGCTCTGGCTGCAACTGGACCACCGCGTACTCGCCGGGCAGCAGGTGTACACCGATGCCGCGGCGCTCAAGGCCGCCCTGGAGCACGCCACGCCCTGAATCATCCAGCCTGACGGATCCGACTGAACCCTTGCGCCTGAGCGTCGCCCAACGCAGTACATGCTTATGGGAGAACGCTCATGGAAATCGGAACGATCTGGATCATTGTCGCGGCCATTCTCATCCTGCTGGAGATCGTCGCCATCTGGCACATCATCGGCAGCGACCGGCGGGCTGAACGCAAGATGTTGTGGATCGTCTTCGTGGTGTATGTGCCTTTGCCTGGGCTGATCGTCTGGGCCTGGAAAGGGCCGCGGGCGGTGAAGGGCAGGGCGGTGCTGGAGGAGCGGTGATAGCTTAGGGGCGCAATGCGCGCCCCGAACTTCGCTAGAATCCCACTTCTTTTTCGCCGAGCCGCACCATGCACGCCCCTATCGAACTGCTCCAGACCACCGTCGACCAGGCCGAGCTGATCCGCAACCTGTATCAGTTCTACGCCTACGAGTCCTCCGACTGGGAAGCCGAAGACGTCGAGGTGGACGGGCGTTTCTACATCCATGAAGAACACCTGGCCCGTTACTGGCAATCGCCCGGCTGGGGCGCCCACCTGATCCTGGTGGACGGCTTCATCGCAGGCTTCGTGCTGATCGAACGCAGTGAGCTGGCGGGGCTCGCGGCCACCGAACTGGCCGATCTGTTCATCCTCAAGCGCTACCGCCGCCAAGGCATCGGCAAGGCGGTCGCTCAACAGTTGCTGTGCAGCGGCGCTAGGGACTGGCTGCTGCGTTGTTATGCCCTGGACCCGCCCGCCGTGGCGTTCTGCCGCGCCGTGCTGGCGGACTTGCCCCGCGCCTCCCGGGCGATCGAGTTGGACGATGAACCTGCGTTGCTCAACTTCCTGGTGTCGCCCACGCACTGAAACGCGCATAAATTTTTGTGACGCACTTCACAAAATGCTTTCAGCTAACGGCATAATGCCAGCACTTGATGACTCCGCTCCGGCCCTGACAAGCCGGCGTTTTCCGTGCTGCCATAGGGTAAACCATGACGCCAGTCAGCCCCGACCTCATGTACCGGCTGTTGATCCAGAGTGTGGCGGACTACGCCATCTACCTGCTGACCCCCGATGGCAGGGTGGCCAACTGGAATCCCGGGGCGCAGCGGGCCAAGGGGTATGCGAGCGAGGAGATCGTCGGCAAGCACTACTCGCTGTTCTACCACGAAGATGAACGCGCCGCGGGGCTGCCGCAGCAGAACCTCGACCAGGCCCGGCGTACCGGTCGCTTCGAGGCCAGCGGCCTGCGCCTGCGCAAGGACGGGTCTGCCTTTCACGCCCATGTGGTGATTGATGCGGTGCGTGACGAGCAAGGGCAGTTGGTGGGGTTCGCCAAGACTACCCGCGACATCTCCGAGCACCGGCGCCAGGAGGCCGAGCTGCGCCAGGCCAAGCAACTGGCCGAACAGTACAGCCAGGAAATGGCCGATCTGTCGCGCTTTCTCGATTCGGTGATCGCCAACATCCCGGCCAGTGTCATCGTCCAGGACCTCGACAGCCAGCGCATCCTGCTGGCCAACCAGCAGGCCGAGCAGCTGTTTGGCGCCCAGGGCGCGAGCATGGTCGGCCAGTTGCCTGAACAGTGCCTGGCGCCAGAGGCGGCCCAGTACCTGGCTCAGCAACTGGCCCGAGGTGCGCGCAGCGCCAAGGGCTATGCCGACGAAACCCGCGTGGTCACCGCGCTGGGCCCGCGCACCTTGCGCAGTCGAACGCTGCTCAGCCAGAACCGCGAAGGCCAGGCCGACTACGTGCTGTTCGTTGCCGAGGATGCCACCGAGGAGCTGGCTGCCCACGCCCAGATCCACTACATGGCTCATCATGACGCGCTGACCGGTTTGCCCAATCGCACGCTGTTCGCCGAGCGGCTCAAGCAGGCGCTGGGCCGCGGCCAGGACAGCGGCAAGTTGACCGCGACCCTGTGCCTGGACCTGGACAACTTCAAGAACATCAACGACTCCCTCGGCCATGCCTTCGGCGACAAGCTGCTGCGCGCCCTGGGCAAACGCCTGCGTCGCGAGTTGCGCGAGCACGACACTCTGGCGCGGCTTGGCGGCGATGAATTCGCCGTGGTCCTGGCCGGGCTGGAGACCCGCGAGGCGGCCTGCCATACCGCCCAGCGCCTGATCGAGGCGATCAGCCCGCCGTTTCGTATCGAAGGCCATCAGTTCTCGGTGGGGGTGAGCATTGGCATCGCCCTTGCGCCGGACGACCACGGCAAGGCCGAGCAACTGCTCGGCTATGCCGACATGGCCCTGTACGAAGCCAAGCGCAATGGCCGTAACCGCTACGAATGCTTCAGCGTCGAGATGGATGTCGCGGCCCGCCAGCGCCGTCTGGTGGAAACCGACCTGCGCACCGCCTTGCACCTGGGGCAGTTGCAGTTGCACTACCAGCCGGTGGTGGACCAGCAGACCAACAGTGTCACCGGCTATGAGGCCCTGCTGCGCTGGGAGCACCCCAGCCGTGGCATGGTCATGCCCATGGACTTTATCCCCATCGCCGAGGAAACCGGGCTGATCCACGAGATCGGTACCCGTGTGTTGAACCTGGCCTGCCAGGAAGCCGCCACCTGGGAAGGCACCCAGACTGTGTCGGTGAACCTGTCCGCCGTGCAGTTCAAGAACGCCAACCTGGTACAGGTCGTGGCCCTGGCCCTGGCCGACTCGGGGCTGGCGGCGCAGCGGCTGGAGCTTGAGATCACCGAGTCGGTGCTGCTGGGCAACAGTGAGGAGAACGTGCGCACGTTGCGGGCCCTGAAGGACCTGGGGGTGTCGATCTCCCTGGATGATTTCGGCACCGGGTATTCATCGCTCGGTTACCTGCGCTCGTTCCCGTTCGACCGGATCAAGATCGACAAGTCGTTCGTCCATGACATGTGCGAAAGCCGCGAAGCGATGTCGATCATTCGCGCCATCACCGAGCTGTCCAACAGCCTGATGATCAAGACCACCGCCGAAGGCGTGGAGTCGCCCGAGCAGATGCGCCGCTTGGCGGCGGAAGGGTGCTCGCATTTCCAGGGATACCTGTATGGCAAACCTGCGCCGGCGAGCCAGCGGCTCAGGAGTGTCATGCCTGTCTAAGGCGGTCTGTTCGGCGGCGCTTGCTTCGCGGGTGAGCCCGCTCCCACAGGTTCGGTGTTGCGCTCAATTGCACCGCGTACCGGGTTTACCCGCGAACAGGCCAGAGCAGGTGGAGGCGGTACCCACCCTGGCAAATCCGGTCGATCAGCGAACACAAACCCGCGCACGCCGATTTCTCATCCCGGTGCATCTCTTCTAGAATCCGCCCATACTTGCGCCGGCTCCCGCCAAGCGCGCCGTCGAGAGCGCCATGAGTTCCAAAACCCCGCTGTCCGGAGTCAACCAACCGCTGCGCGGCATCGCCTTGGTGGTCGTGGCAACGTTCCTGTTCGCCAGTCACGACGCGCTGTCGAAGTTCCTCGGTGGCTTGTACCCGATCGTCATGGTGGTGTGGGTGCGCTACCTGGTGCATACCCTGCTGATGGCGGGGATCTTCCTGCCCAAGGCCGGCATGGCCGTGCTGCGCACCCGCCGGCCGCTGCTGCAGACCCTGCGCGCCCTGAGCCTGTTGAGCACCAGCCTGCTGTTCACCGCCGGCCTGCAATACCTGCCGCTCGCCGAGGCGACCTCGGTCAACTTCCTGGCCCCGGTGCTGGTCACCGCACTGTCGGCTCCGCTGCTCAAGGAACGGGTCACCCTCGGCCAATGGGTGGCGGTGGTGCTCGGCTTTGTCGGCGTGCTGGTGGTGGTGCATCCGGGCGGGGCGATGTTCACCCCGGCGATCCTCTTCCCCCTGGGCTCGGCCCTGGGCTTCTGCCTCTATCAACTGCTGACCCGCAAACTGGCCGCCTACGACACCCCGACCACCAGCAACTTCTACGCCGGGCTGTGCAATACCTTGGTGCTCAGCGCCTTGGTGCCGTTCTTCTGGCAACTGCCGCACTGGGACCACGCCTTGCTGATGCTGGCCCTGGGCGGCTGCGGCATGACCGCCCATCTGCTGTTGACCCAGGCCTTCCGCTTCGCCGCCCCGGCGTTGCTGGCGCCGTTCAGTTACTGCCAGATCGTCTTCGCGGGCTTGCTGGGGCTGGTGATTTTCAGCCAGGTGCCCGAAACCAGCAGCCTGGTGGGCATCGCCATCATTTGCCTGAGCGGTCTGGGCGCGGCCTGGATGCAGCGGGGCAAGTGAGCCGCTCGTCGTAGTCAGCGCCTGCAATGGGCTGCAAGGCAGCAGCGCCATTGCTCTGAAAGCCCCAGGCTATTACCCCCACATAGCCACTCTATTAGAAACCTGCCACCGCTCGGCTAGTCTTCATCCTGCCCCGTGAAAACGGCGGGTGGGCGTGGGCAGGGATACCCCCCGGGGCGCCTGCTTTTTCCGCCGTTGGCAAGCCTGTGCCGGCCTACCGCCGACGCGACCTGATGAGGGGATGCATGAGCCTGCGTGCTCAGCCGATCGAACACCTGGCCTAGACCGGGAAATCTGGACAACCGACCCAAAGGTACACGCAGATGTCGAACGAATCGAAATGCCCGTTTCATCAAACCGCTGGTGGTGGCACCAGCAACCGTGACTGGTGGCCGGACCAACTGAACCTGAGAATCCTCCATCAGCATTCCTCCAAGTCCGACCCCATGGATACCGGGTTCGACTATGCCAAGGCGTTCAAGAGCCTCGACTTCCAGGCCCTCAAGCAGGACCTGCGCGCCTTGATGACCGACTCCCAGGACTGGTGGCCCGCCGACTTCGGCCACTACGGCCCGCTGTTCATCCGCATGGCCTGGCACAGCGCCGGCACCTACCGCATCGGCGATGGTCGTGGTGGCGCAGGCTCCGGCCAGCAACGCTTTGCGCCGCTCAACAGCTGGCCGGACAACGTCAGCCTGGACAAGGCCCGGCGCCTGCTCTGGCCGATCAAGCAAAAGTACGGCAACAAGATCTCCTGGGCCGACCTGATCGTCCTGACCGGCAACGTCGCCCTCGAGTCCATGGGTTTCAAGACCTTCGGGTTCTCCGGCGGGCGCGCCGATGTGTGGGAGCCGGACGAAGATGTGTACTGGGGTTCCGAGAAGGTCTGGCTGGGTGGCGACACCCGCTACGGCAAGGCCCAGGCCCCTGGCCAGGGTGACCTGGTGGCCGAGCCGCAGAAGCACGGTGAAGAACAAAGCCGCGCCCTGGGTGGGGAACGCAACCTGGAAAACCCGTTGGCTGCCGTGCAGATGGGGCTGATCTATGTGAACCCGGAAGGCCCGGAAGCCAACCCGGACCCTGTGGCCTCGGGCAAGGACATCCGCGAGACCTTCGGCCGTATGGCCATGAACGATGAGGAAACCGTGGCCCTGATCGCCGGTGGCCATGCCTTCGGCAAAACCCACGGCGCCGGGCCTGCCGACAATGTCGGCCCTGAGCCAGAAGCAGCAGGCCTCGAGCTGCAAGGCCTGGGCTGGCAGAACAAATTCGGCACCGGCAAGGGCGGCGATACCATCACCAGTGGCCTGGAAGTGACCTGGACGTCCACCCCGACGAAGTGGAGCAACGAGTACCTGGAGAATCTGTTCAATTTCGACTGGGAACTGACCAAGAGCCCGGCCGGTGCCCACCAGTGGCGTCCGAAGAACGGCGCTGGGGCAGGGCAGATCCCCGATGCCCACGACCCGGCCAAACGTCATGCACCAGCGATGCTCACCTCCGACCTGGCCCTGCGCTTCGACCCGATCTACGAGCCGATCGCCCGACGCTTCAAGGACAACCCCGAACAGTTGGCCGATGCCTTCGCCCGGGCCTGGTACAAGCTGATCCACCGGGACATGGGCCCACTGTCGCGTTACCTGGGGCCGGAAATGCCCCAGGAGGTCTTGCTCTGGCAGGACCCGATCCCGCCAGTGGACCACCCGCTGATCAACGACCAGGACATCGCAGCGCTCAAGGCCAAGGTGCTGGCTTCGGGCCTGAGCGTGGCCGAACTGGTCAGCACCGCCTGGGCCGCGGCCTCGACCTTCCGCGGTTCGGACAAACGTGGCGGCGCCAACGGTGGCCGCTTGCGCCTGGCACCGCAGAAGTTCTGGGCGGCCAACCAGCCTGAGCAGTTGGACAAGGTGCTCAAGGCGCTGGAGCAGATCCAGGGCCAATTCAACGCCTCAGGCAAGAAAGTCTCGTTGGCCGATCTGATCGTCCTGGCCGGCTGCGCCGCCGTGGAAAAAGCCGCCAAGGACGGCGGGCACACCGTCAACGTGCCGTTCAGGCCAGGGCGCATGGACGCCTCCCAGGAGCAGACCGATGTCGAGTCGTTCGGTGTGCTGGAACCCTTGGCCGACGGCTTTCGCAACTTCTCCAAAGCCCGCTACAGCGTCAAGGCCGAAAAGCTGTTGCTGGACAAAGCCCAGTTGCTGACCCTGACCGCACCAGAGATGACGGTACTGATCGGCGGCCTGCGTGTGCTCGGCGCCAATGCTGGTGGCAGTCGGGATGGGGTGTTCACCGATAAGCCCGGCGTGCTGTCCAACGACTTTTTCCGCAACCTGCTGGACATGGGAGTGGAGTGGAAACCCACCTCGGCGGATAACGAAACCTTCGAAGGGCGTGACCGCAAGAGCGGTCAGGTGAAGTGGACCGGCACCCGCGTCGACTTGGTGTTCGGTTCCCACGCCCAGTTGCGGGCTTTGTCCGAGGTCTATGGCAGCAGCGATGGCCAGGACAAGTTCGTCAGGGACTTCGTTGCCGCCTGGGTCA
This sequence comes from Pseudomonas sp. NY15354, assembly GCF_048068075.1. Classification (NCBI taxonomy): domain Bacteria; kingdom Pseudomonadati; phylum Pseudomonadota; class Gammaproteobacteria; order Pseudomonadales; family Pseudomonadaceae; genus Pseudomonas; species Pseudomonas sp. NY15354. The sequence continues at coordinate 65,235 of NZ_JBLUPV010000020.1, read as the reverse complement.
AGGTGATGGAGCTCGATAGGTTCGACCTGAAGTAACCGGGGTTGAAGGGCGCTTTGCGCGCCTTTCACGACACAAGGCCGCCCCCAGGTGCTGCGCAGGACATTGCGCGGTGTCTGTGGGCGGCCTTGTCTTGTTCGAGCCATCCAAAGGCTGCGAACGGGCGGTGGCCGTTTCGCCAATTTCAGGTCGGATAGGTACAAAAGCGCCCTTGGTCGTTCTGCTGCAATGCATCCCAGGCAACCGGCCTGAACAGCATGCCCACAACGACAAGGAAACCCACCATGCAAATGCCCAAGACCCTGAAGATCCGCAACGGCGAGAAGGCCAAACCCACGTTCTCCACCCAGGAGTACGCGGCCCGCCAGGCCCGTCTGCGCGCCTACATGGCCGAACATGACATCGAGGCGGCGATCTTCACCTCGTACCACAACGTCAACTACTACAGCGATTTTCTCTACTGCTCCTTCGGCCGCCCTTACGCGCTGGTGGTCACCCAGGATAACGTGGTCTCGATCAGCGCCAACATCGATGGCGGTCAGCCGTGGCGGCGCACGGTCGGTACCGACAACATCGTCTACACCGACTGGCAGCGCGACAACTTCTTCGTCGCCATCCAGCAGGCCCTGCCGCTGGCCTCGCGCATCGGTGTGGAGCATGACCATCTCAACCTGCAGAATCACGCTAAGCTCGCCGCCTGCTACCCCAAGGCCGAGTTGCTGGACATCGGCGCGCCTTGCATGCGCATGCGCATGATCAAGTCCGCCGAGGAGCAGGCATTGATCCGCCACGGTGCGCGTGTGGCCGACATCGGCGGGGCGGCGGTGGTCGAGGCTCTGCGCGATCAGGTGCCTGAGTACGAGGTGGCACTGCACGCCACCCAGGCGATGGTGCGCGAGATCGCGCGCAGCTTCCCTGACGCCGAACTGATGGACACCTGGACCTGGTTCCAGTCCGGGCTCAACACCGATGGCGCACACAACCCGGTGACCAGCCGCAAGGTCAGCAAGGGCGAGATCCTCAGCCTGAACTGCTTCCCGATGATCGCCGGCTATTACACCGCTCTGGAGCGCACCTTGTTCCTCGACCATTGCCCGGACGACTACCTGCGGCTGTGGCAAGCCAACGTCGAAGTGCACGAAGCGGGGCTGAAGCTGGTGCGCCCCGGCATGCGCTGCTGCGATATCGCCCGTGAGCTGAACGAGATCTTCCTGCGCCATGACCTGCTGCAATACCGCACTTTCGGCTACGGCCACTCCTTCGGCACCCTGAGCCATTACTACGGCCGCGAAGCAGGCCTGGAGCTGCGAGAGGACATCGACACCGTGCTCGAGCCGGGTATGGTGGTGTCGATCGAGCCAATGATCATGCTGCCCGAAGGGCGTCCCGGCGCCGGTGGCTACCGTGAGCATGACATCCTGATCGTCAACGAACACGGTGCCGAGAACATCACCCATTTCCCATACGGCCCGGAGCACAACATCATCCGCAAGTGACCCTCGGGCACGGTCGCGGGCCTGCCCGCGACCTTCCCGACAGTGACCGCTCGACCCTGCCGCCAATTACAAGAACAGAGGGTAATCCGTCATGTCCCAGCGTCATTCCGTTGTGCCAAAATCTCGTTTGCTGCCCGCTCAGGGAGGTGCACGATGATCAGCTTGAGTGCGTCGCCTCTCGATCTTCCGGCACAGGACGCCGAACGCCAAGCGCTGCGCAAGGCCGCGCGGGCCAGTTTCATGGGCAACTTCGTCGAATGGTTCGACTATGCCGCCTATGGCTACCTGGCCACCATCATCGCCGCCACGTTCTTCCCCGATACCGATAAGACCACTGGCTTGCTGGCCACCTTCGCAGTGTTTGCCCTGTCATTCATCGTCCGCCCGTTGGGCGGGGTGGTTTGGGGGCATTTCGGTGATCGCCATGGTCGACGCAATGCGTTGTCGTGGTCGATCCTGATCATGTCGGTGTCGACGTTCTGCATCGGCATATTGCCCAGCCACGCGCAGATCGGCGTGTGGGCACCGTGTCTGTTGCTGTTGATCCGCTTGGTGCAGGGTTTTTCCGCGTCGGGTGAGTATGCCGGGGCCTCGGCGTTTCTGGCCGAGTACGCACCAGCGGGCCGTCGTGGGCTGTACACCAGCATCGTGCCGGCCAGTACCGCCGCCGGTTTGCTGTTCGGCGCCGCGTTCGTTGCCACCCTGCATGCACTGCTCAGTACCGAGGCCTTGCACAGCTGGGGCTGGCGCCTGCCGTTCCTGCTGGCCGCACCGTTTGGCCTGGTAGGGCGCTACATCCGCATGAGCCTTCAGGACACGCCCAAGTTCCTGGAGATGGAGCAGCGTCTGGAGAGCAAGGGCTGCGCAGGCTCCACGCCCCTGCGCGAACTGCTGACCCTGCACCGGCGCAGTGTGCTGATCGGCATCGGCGTGACCTGTCTGAATGCGGTCGCCTTCTACCTGCTGCTGAGCTACATGCCTACCTACCTCTCCAATGAAATGGGCATGAGCGAGCGTGACTCGTTCATTGCCTCGACGGTGTCGCTGGCAACCTATATCGGGCTGATTTTCCTGATGGGGCGGTTGTCGGACCGCTTTGGTCGCAAGACCATGCTGGTGATCGCCTCGCTGTTGTTCCTGGGGCTGACAGTGCCACTGTTCAGCCTGCTGGATCACCAACCACTGCTGGTGATCCTGGCGATCCAGATCTTGTTCGGTGCCATGTTGGCGATGAACGACGGCACTTTGCCCTGCCTGCTGGCAGAGATTTTTCCGACACGCGTGCGCTTCAGCGGCTTCGCCTTAAGCTTCAATATCGCCAATGCGTTGTTCGGTGGCACCGCGCCGTTCATTGCCACCTGGCTGATCCAGGTGACAGGCAACACGCTGGCCCCGGCAGGGTATTTGCTGGCTGCTGCGGCGGTGGCGTTGGTGGCCATGCTGGCCTGCCGGGAAACGGCGCATCGGGCTTTGCAGGATTGACTATTCAGAGCGCCCGCCGCTCTCAAGACTTGCATGATCCCTGAGGGAGCGGGTTCACCCGCGAACACCGGCAGAGCCGGTGCCAGTTACCGCCGAAAAGCCTTGTTCGCAGAGAGCCCAGCGCTGTCTTGAGCGTATCAATGCAACGACGCCTGTCGCCGTTCCCCGAGCGGCGACAGGCCAAAGAACCGGCTGTAGCTTTTGGAAAAATGCGCAGGCGAGGTAAAGCCACAGGCCAGGGCGATTTCCCGTACCTGGGCATCGCTGCGTAGCAGCATCTCCCGCGCCCGCGAGAGGCGCAGTTCCAGGTAGTACTGGCTGGGCGTGCGCTGCAGGTATTTGTGGAACAGCCGCTCCAGTTGTCGCACCGTCACCTCGTTGAGGCTTGCCAGCTCTTCCAGTCCCAGGGGTTCTTCCAGATTGGCTTCCATGATCGCCACGACCTGGCTCAGCTTGGGTTGGGCATTGCCGAGCCGGGTGCGCAAAGGCACCCGCTGGCGGTCACGTTCGCCCCGCACTCGGTCGCACAGCAACAGCTCGGCAGCCTTGGCGGCAATCGCCTGGCCATCGGGCAGACGGGCGATCAACTGCAACATCATGTCCATGGCCGCCACACCACCGGAGCAGGTATAGCGATCCCGGTCCAGCTCGTACAGTTGATTGGAGATGATGATGCCGGGGAAACGCTCCTTGAGTGCTTCGATGTCTTCCCAGTGGATGGTGCAGCGATAGCCCTTGAGCAACTCAGCCCGCGCCAGGAGGTAGCTGCCGGTGCAGATACCGCCCAAGGGCACCCGCTGGCGGGCCAGCCGCCGCAACCAATCGATCAACGGTCGGCTTTCGCGGTCGTTGGCGATGGGGTTGGCACCGACCACGAACAGGGCATCCAGCGACGGTGCATCGGCGATGCCATGGTCCGGCAATACGCGCATGCCGTTGCTGGCGGTCACAGGGTCCGGTGTGGCGGCCACCAGCACTGTGCGAAACAACGGGCGGCAGGCCGCCAGGTTGGCCATGCGCAGGGTCTCGACCGCCGAGGCAAGGCCGATGGTGGTGAAGTTGGGTTGCACCAGGAAGCCGAACGCCCTGGGCGGGGAAAGCGTGGAAGCAGGCTGCGCGGAGCAGGGCTGGACCATGTGCGTTTTACCTGTGCAAGCTGAGGCTGCGTTTTTCCGGGCTATAAGAAAAAACGAGCCTAGAGGAATTATTGTTGTTCTATGCCGTGGCCGGCCCGATAGTACACCCGGATGACAGGGGCCGGAATGCACCCATGACCGGGAGCCCCCCTTTGCACAGGAGACGACCGCTTGAACCGTAAATCCGTGCCGGTACCCCAGGAAGGCTTCGCTCTGGTGCCCGGCGCCATCGAGGTATTGCCCGATGCGGCGAGCTACCGCACCCGTCTGCTTGAGCTGATCGCCAACGCCACGCAGCGTATTGTCATCGTCGCCCTGTACTTGCAGGAGGACGAGGCCGGCCAGGAGGTACTCGATGCGCTGTACCGGGCCAAGGCGGCGCGGCCGGGGCTGGAGATTCTCATCGTCGTCGACTGGTTCCGGGCCCGGCGCGGTCTGCTGGGGGCGGGCCGGCAACCGGGCAATGCGGCCTGGTACCAGGCCCAGCGTCAACGCCATGGCCTGGATGTGGTCATCCATGGTGTGCCGGTGCAGACGCGCGAGCTGTTCGGCGTGCTGCACCTCAAAGGCAGCATCATCGACGACCAGGTGCTGTACACGGGGGCGAGCCTGAACAACGTCTACCTGCATCGCTTCGACCGCTACCGACTGGACCGCTATCACCTGTTCCACAGCCCCGGATTGGCCGATGCCATGGTCGATCTGGTGCGGCAGATGCTGGCCAGTACCGCGACACCGCGCCTGGACCTGCCCGCACCGCCAGCCACCAAGCGCCTGCGCGGGGCGATTCGCCGGTTGCGTGCGCGCTTGAGGCATATGGCCTACGAACTGCCCGCGGCTCCGGCCCGGGAAGGGCTGCGGGTGATTCCCCTGCTGGGCATCGGCCGGGGCAATCCACTCAACCGCAGCGTGTGCGCGCTGCTGGCAACTGCGCGTTCGCGCATCGTGCTCAGCACCCCGTACTTCAACCCGCCCCGGGTGCTGCTCGCCGAGATCGATCGGGCGCTGGCACGTGGTGTGACAGTGGAGTTGATCATCGGTCACCGAACCGCCAACGATTTCTACGTCGCTCCCGGGCAACCCTTTACCGCCAGTGCCGCCTTGCCCTATCTGTACGAGGACAACCTGCGTGCCTTCGCTCACCGGCGCCAGGCCGCCATTGCCAGTGGCCAGCTGCAGGTGCGGATCTGGAACGATCCGGGCCACACCTTCCATGCCAAAGGGGTGTGGATCGACGAGCGCTATAGCTTGCTCACCGGCAACAATCTCAACCCTCGCGGTTTCAATCTCGACCTCGAGAACGGCCTGTTGATCGATGACCCCCAAGGGCAGTGGCTCGGCCCTCGTGAGGCTGAGCTCGACACTATCCGCCGGCATGCCCCCAGGTTGTCGTCGGCCGATGAGCTGGGCGAGGCCGGCGAGCACCCGCGCGAAGTGCTCAAGCTGCTGCGGCGCTTGCGCTACAGCCGCCTCGAGCCGTTGATCAGGCGGGTGCTCTGACGCTCAAGGCCTGGAGCCGGCCGCCCAGCCAGTGGTCCAGGCTCAGGCGGCCGGCCCCTTTGAGCAACAGCGGCAGCAGGGCCACCAGGTAGATCACCGGCAGCTTGAAGTTGCCGTAGCCTTGGTCGGTGATCGCATAGCCCTGGGCCAGTTCGGCCAGGCTCGACCACTGTGCCGGCCAGTGCACGGCGGCGATGGCCACCAGCGTTACCACCATCAGCACGGCCGAGGCCAGGCGCGTGCCCAGGCCGAGCAGCAGCAACAGCGGGCAGATCAACTCCGCCCACAGTGAGAGCTGCCAGTTCACGTTGGCGGGCAATACGCTGAACGGGAAGGGGAAGCTTGATTGCAGGTCGGTGAACCAGTTGGCGCCGTTGAGTTTCTCGACACCCGATTCGAAGAATTCCCAGGCCAGGAACAGGCGCAGGGGGAGGTCGGCGCTCCAGGTACCGAAGCGGTCCAGGGTATTAAAGGCGCGGGGCAATGCGTTCATGATCAGGTTCCCTTGTCAGCAGGTTGGGGCACTCGAGCCCTGGGAGGCTCGAGGTTTGACAAGGAGTGTGTGCGGGCTGGGTATCTGCAGTGTGTCCAGGGCGTCGGGGTTATGTATCGGTGTGTAGACGATGCCGGGGCCAGGACGCGGCCCGGCATCATTTGAGCTCGATCTGCGCGCACAGCCCGCCGCTGGTGCGGTTGCTCAAGGTCAGTTGCCCACCCATGGCCTGGGTCAGTTGCTGGGCAATCGCCAGCCCCAGGCCAGTGCCACCGGTGCTGCGGTTGCGTGAGCCTTCCACCCGATAGAAGGGCTTGAGCACTTCGGCCAGTTCATCGGCGGGAATGCCCGGCCCTTCGTCCAGCACGCGGATAAAGGTACTGTCCCCGGAATGTTCGATCTCCAGCTGCGCGGCACCTGCGAACTTCAGCGCGTTGTCCACCAGGTTGACCAGTACTCGGCGCAAGGCGTGAGGGCGGGTGTGCAGGGTGACATCGGTGGCGCCCAGGCGCTCGACCTGGGCGCCGCTGTCCTGGTAGTCGAAGACCAGACTGTCGAGGAAGGCGTCGAGCTTGATGCGACAGGGCGCCTCGGTGCTGCTGTCCATGCTGCGGGCGTACGCCACGCCTTCGCGCACCAGATGCTCCATGGCGCTCAGGTCGCTCCAGAGTTTGTCTTTCTCCAGGCCGTCGTCCATCACCTCCACGCGCAATTTCATGCGCGTGATGGGCGTTTGCAGGTCATGGGAAATGGCCGCCAGCAGTTGCATGCGCTCCTTGAGGTAGGCGGCGATGCGCGCTTGCAGCGCGTTGAAGGCTGCCGCTGCATAGCGCACTTCCCGAGGGCCGCTTTCGTCCAGTTGGGGGCCGGGTTTGTCCGGGTCCAGGTCGTCCACCGCGCGAGCCAGCCGGGTCAGGGGGCGGATGGCCAGGCGCACCGCCAGCCAGGTGCAGCCCAGCAGCACGGCCAGCTGGATCAACAGCACCACAGGCAGCCATTTGGCCACGGGTACGCCGGCCGGCGTGACGTCGATGGTCAGCGGTGCGCCGTCAGCCAAGCGCAGATGGGCCTGGAAGTGCGAGCTGGGGCCGGGGATTTCCTGGAAGGTCAGGCGATAGTCCCGGCCGATCGCCTTGACGATCGAGTCGGCGGCCATGGGCGGATCCTCGCTGGGCATGGCCTGGCCACTGAGGCCCTCGTCCAGTTGATAGCGATAGTTGTGCCGCTGCAGGCGTGGCAGCCAGGCGGCGCGCTCGTCGGCCGGCAGGCGCTCGAGGATCGCCACGGAAGTCGCTACGTCTTGCTCCAGGTTGTTCAGCATCATCGACCGGCTGCTGACGTAGCGCTCGTAGAACTGCAGACCGAACGACAACCCGTAGGCCAGCATCAGGCCAGTGAGGAAGATCAATGCCAAGCGCGAGGCGAGGGTACGGGGCCATCTCATGACGGCGACTCGAGCAACTGCACCGGCAGGGAGAACACGTAGCCCTCGCTGCGCACGGTCTTGATGCAGGTCGGTTCGCGGGCATCGTCACCCAGACGCTGACGCAGACGGCTGACCAGCAGGTCGATGGAACGGTCGAAGATGTCCGCCTCGCGGCCCTGGGTGAGGTTGAGCAGTTGTTCGCGGCTGAGCACCCGTTGGGGGTGGTCGAGAAACACCCGCAACAGGCGATACTCCGCGCCGCTCAGGGCCACCAGGGTGCCGTCGGTGTCGAGCAGGTGGCGGGCGGTGGTGTCCAGCCGCCAAGGGCCGAAGCCGATCAGCCGGCTGCTTTCACTGATGGTCAGGTTCGGTGGCAGCATCCGTGTGCGGCGCAGCACGGCATTGATGCGCGCCAGCAGCTCGCGGGCCGAGAAGGGTTTGGTGAGGTAATCGTCGGCGCCCATCTCAAGGCCGATGATGCGGTCGGTCTCATCGTTGCGTGCGGTGAGCATCAACACCGGCGTGTTGCGGTGCTTGCCGGCGCGCAGTTCGCGGCACAGCAGCAGGCCGTCATCGCCGGGCATCATGATGTCGAGCACGATCAGGTCGACTGCGTTGTTTTCCAGGAAGGCGCGCATTTGCCGGCCATCGGCGACGATGCTGGTGCGTAGGCCGTTCTTCTTCAGGTAGTTGCCGACCAGTTCGCGGATTTCGCGATCGTCGTCAACGACCAGGATGTGATCGACGTGTTCCATCAACGGGGTCCTGTACGGGGTGGATGGGCGCAGTGTACCGAGCGTTGTGGCCCTTGCGGGCAGGGCTTTGTATTGCAGTGTATCCGGCAACGCTGCAGATACAGCACAAGGCAATAGGGGCCCTTCGCTGACACAGGCCCGATACCCGCCAGCGGTGAAATGGCTCTCGACCGGGGAACACTCCCCACTGCACCCAAACACTCGCAGGAGAGATGCCATGACCACCAAGACCTTCGCCATCGCCGCCTTGTTCGCCTTGTCCAGCCTGGGCGCCATCGGTGCCCAGGCAACCCCGCAACCGATGCAGGACAACGTGATGCAGTACCGCTATGGCGACCACCTGGATGTACAGAAAGTCCTTTCCACCAAGGACGACCAGGCCAACGCCTGTGGTGTGGTCAACACCCGCATGGACTATCTGGACTCCCACGGCCAGCGTCAGAGCGTGGAGTACCGTAGCTATGCCACCGGCGGCTGCCATGAAAATTGATCGGCGCATGCTGATCAAGGTCGGCGGGCTGGGCCTAGGGTTGGTAGGGCTTGGCCTGGCCGGTTACCTGGCGGCGCGGGACGGGCAGGGCGCGATGCCTTCGCTGGCCGGCGCCAGTCAGTGGCTGAACTCGACGCCGTTGGATGCCCCGGCGCTCAAAGGCAAGGTGGTGTTGGTGGATTTCTGGACCTGGGACTGCATCAACTGCCAGCACAGTCTGCCCCATGTCAACGACTGGTCCCGGCGCTATGCCGACCAGGGGCTGGTGGTGATCGGCGTGCATACGCCCGAATACGACTATGAGCATGACCTGGGCACCCTGCGCCAGAAGGTGGCCAGCCTGGGCATCGGTTATCCGGTAGCGGTGGACAACGACTACCGGATCTGGAACGCCTGGGGCAACCAGTTCTGGCCGGCCCACTACTTCATTGACCGTCAGGGACAGGTGCGCCATGTGCATTACGGCGAAGGAGGCTATGATGGGCAGGAGAAAGTGATCCAGGCGTTGCTGGCTGAGTGAGCGCGCAACCGGGGGGCGCTTGGCGCCCCTTTTTATAGAGCCTTCTGACGCTCGCGCATGCCCGCCATGCACTTGAACAGAAAACCGATCGTCACTGCACTGGCGGCGGTGATGAAGATCGACGGCTTGCCGGTCACCTGCAACAGCATCGAGATGAACGCTGGCGCAACCGCAGCCGCACTGGCCAGTGTGATTGGCACCAGTGGGGTGAGCTGGCCCTGAGGGTCGTTGGTGGCGATGGCGCCCATGTAGTAGCTCAGCGCCAGGGCCCAGCCGAAGTTGAGGATGAACAGCGCCACGAACAGGCTCATCGCGCTCGGTGTGCCCCCGCCGAGCAGGACGATGGCCAACAGCACCAGCAACGAGCCCAGGCCGATCATCGGTCCACGGCTGACCCGTGCCCCCAACAGGCTCGGCAGGCCCGAGCCTGGCAGGCCGCCCAGCACGCCCATGCCGAATGCCCAGCCTACTTCCACGGCGCTCAGGCCCTGGTCATGCCCCAGCTGATCGACGAAGCCCCAAACGCTGTAGATCGCCAATTGCAGAAACAACATACCCAGCAATGAATAGCGACCGATGCGCGCCGAGCCCTGGCCGCTGGCGGCCAGCACGGCGCCGCCGGTCACGATCTGGCAGACCGGCAAGGCGATGCAACTGAGGCTGATCAGGCCGAACCAGCCCGCCATCGAGGCGATCGCCAGCGAACTGCCGAACGCTTCGGCCACCAGCGGCAGGGTCGCGGCAGAGAACGCGAAGATGCCGGTCTGCAGGAACAGCACCAGGCCGAAGGAACGGTCCTGTCCCGGCAGGCGGCCGAGGTCGTTGAGGGCATTGGCGTACAGCAGGCCACCGCCAATCCCGGCGAGCAGACGCCAGGCCAGTACCAGCGTGTAACTGGCGCTTTGTGCCGTGAACAGATTGCAGGCCAGCGCCAGCGCCGCAGCCAGGACATAGACGCGGCGCTGGCTGCCTTTTCGGGCCAGCCACGGGCTAAGCAGGGTGCCGAGCACCAGCCCACCCATTTCCATGGCGATCACCAGGCCTTGCTGGCTGAGGGAAAGGGCCAGGCGCTCGGCCATCAGGCCGATGAACATGGGTTGAACGCCGATCACGATGATTGCCGTACTGGCGATGAAGATCAGAGAAGCACGCTGGAGCCGGGAATTGTTGTTGTGCATTGTCGAGGTCCCGATGGATGAAATGGCTGATGCGTGTCGCAGGTAGCCACCCCGCAGCCCGCGCGTTGGCACGACCCTGCGGGGTGACGGGGGCGAAGTGCCTGCGGTCAGGTCAGGGCGCGGTTCAACTGGTCATGGGTGACGTGGCCGTTCATCAGGGTCAGCAGCACCTCGGTCTTGCCGATCTGGTAGCGGTCCAGTTCGAACAGGTCCTGTTCCAGGATGATGATGTCGGCACGTTTGCCTTCGGTGATCGAGCCGATTTCCTTCTCCAGACCCAGCTGATAGGCGCCATTGATGGTGTAGGCGGCGATCAGCTGCGGGATGCTCAGTTTCTCGTGGATGTCCGGCATCACCGGGGCATCGGGTTCGCCGGCCAGCTGCCGGGTATGGCCGGACTCGATGTGCTCCACCGGTCGATGCTGGCAGCGGCACTGGCAGGCCAGACCGTCCATGCCGATGGACACGGTCACGCCCTGTTCGATGAAGCTGCGGAACTTGTACATCGAGGCCCAACGCTCGGGGCCGTAGGACTGTTGGATGGCCTGGGTATAGGCGTCGACCACGCCCCATTGCAACTGGGTATTGGCCATGACGCCGATGCGGCGGAATCGCGGGATGTCGTCCGGGTGGGTGAGGAACGCGTGGGTGATCACATGGCGACGATCGCGCAGCGGATTGCTCGCACTGACGCGCTCGAACACGTCCAGAGCCATGCGCACGGCGCCGTCACCGACGGCATGGACCATCACGTCGATGCCGTTGAGGTCGGCCTCGCGCACGTGCCGCTCGAAGGTTTCCTCCGGCATGGTGGTGCTGCCGCAACTGTGCGGCTTGTCGCAGTAGGGCTCGAGCAGGTAGGCGGTGTGGTTCATCTCGGTGCCGTCGAGCATCAGTTTCAGCGCCTGGGCCTTGACCAGTGGGCTTGCATACTCGGTGCGCAGGGCCTTGAGGCTGGCCACCGGATCCGGGTCGGTGCCCATGTCGATGTAGCTGCCGACCACCCGGAGCTTGAGGCGTTGCTCCTCTTCCAGCCGCATCAGGGTCTGGTACAGCAGCGACTGATCGCCGCTCGGGTCGAGGAAGCCTGCGTCGAACACGGTGGTGATGCCGGCGGCGACCAGTTTCTCCTGCCAAAGGGCGATCGAGCGCAGGTACAGATCGATGCCGACGGGCAGGTAACCCAGGTCGCTCAGGCGCTGCATCAGCAGCGAATAAGCCGCGCCATCGACGATCAGCCCCGTGGGCTCGCCGGTGTGCGGGTCTTTCTCGAACCAACTGGCGCCTTCTTCCACCGGTGGGGTGTCGCGGTCGATGCCCGCGAGTTCCAGGGCCTTGGAGTTGACCCACATGGAGTGGTAGTCGGTGGACAGCAGGCACACTGGCTTGTCGGCGCAGATCGCATCCAGGGTTTCCCGGCGCAGCAAATCCGCAGGTACCAGGGCCTGGACCCAGCCCATGCCGGTGATGGCCTTCTCGTTGGGGTTCTCGTCCACATAGCGTTTGAGCGCGGCCAGCACCTGGTGAGGGTCTTCATGGTTGACGAAGGCCTGATGGGCGAAGGCTGTGGTGGAGAAGTGCCAGTGGGATTCGACGAAGCCTGGCAGCACCAGCTTGCCCTGGGCGTCGATCATGCGCGTGGCAGGGCCCTGGAAAGCCAGCACGCTGCGGTCGTCGCCGACGTGCACGATGCGTTCGCCACGCACCGCCACGGCGCTGGCCCAGGGGCGATGCGGGTCGACGGTGTAGAGACGAGCGTGGTGGATGATCAGGTCGGCATGGTCAGTCATGGCGGTACTCGTGGGCTGGGCGAGGAAGGGCCGCGGACGACAGGCGAGGGTAGGCATTGCAAGGCTCCCGCTGTTTGTTGTTGTCGGGCAGGGTGCGGCCGGTACGGCGTGGTCAGTCGATCACGTGGAAATATTTTTTAATCCATAAAAAGTTTTAGTCAATAAAATTTTTAATCGAATGAGTTTGCCGTTATGCTGAGCACCTACCCGCCAACGCCAGCCAGGAGAGCCATGAGCGGATTGCGCGAACAACAGAAGGCCCTGCGCCGCCAAGCCATCAGCCAGTCGGCCCTGAGCCTGTTCGAGAGCCAGGGGTTCCAGACCACCACCATGGAGCAGATCGCCCGTTCGGCGGCGGTGTCGGTGCCGACGGTCTTCGCCTATTTCGGCAGCAAGCAGGAGATCCTTCTGGAGAAACTGCGCGAGGCAGACCACCGCGCCATCAGCGCCGCGCGTCGGCGTATTCCCGAGCTCGACGACCCGATCGATACCATCTGCTATTTCGAGCGCTGCCTGACCGAGTTCGCCTTCGAAGTGCTGTCGCCGGCGTTGTGGCGAGAGATCTTGCCCCAGGTGATTGCCCTGCTTGGGCCTGATCAGTCGGCGTTGCCTGCGCCCTACAAGCGGGTCAACGATGCGCTGGTGAGCGAAATCGCTGCGCTGTTGGGTGAGCTGCGAGGGTTGGGCAAGTTGCGCGCCGATCTGGATGTCGACTATGCGGCGTTCATGCTCAACGACTACGGGCACTTGCAGCTACTGCGCCTGTGCCGCAGCGAGCCGATGGACCTGGAACGATACTGGCGCGAGGTGCGTGAATCGACTGCGTTCATGGTGCGGGGGATGTTGCCCGCCTGATGACGTGCACTCTGCTTCGCGGGTACGGCGATGTACCCGCGAGCAGGCGCTTCACCCCAGGCTTGCGAAATGTGCCTGCATGCGCCCGGCGTCGGCGCTTCTGCCGGTAAACAGCTCGAAGGCCTTCACCGCCTGGAACACCGCCATGCTGCCGCCATCGAGCGTGCGGCAACCCAGCGCCCGGGCATGGCGCAGCAGCTCGGTCTCCAGCGGGAAGTAAATGATCTCGGCCACCCACAGCCGGGCATGCAACAGGGCCACCGGCAGCGGCGTGCCGGGCAGCTTGGCCATGCCCACCGGGGTGGTGTTGACCAGTCCGTGCGCCCCAGCCACGGCAGCGGCCAGGTCCGTGCCGAGCGATGCCCGGCCTTCGCCGAAGCGGGCGCTGAGGTTGTCCACCAACGCCTGGGCGCGTGAGCTGTCCACATCGAACAGCACCAAGTGGCCCACACCTTCACCGAGCAGCGCATGGGCCACCGCCGAGCCCGCGCCGCCGGCACCCATCTGCACCACCTGGTCACGCGCCACATCCGGTAGGCCACGGCGCAGGCCTTCGGCAAAGCCCAGGCAGTCGGTGTTGTGACCGATCCGTTTGCCATCTCTGAGCACGACCGTATTCACCGCACCGATGCCTTCAGCTTCTTCCGACAGCTCATCGAGTAGCGGCAGGATCGCCTGTTTGAACGGATAGGTGATGTTGAGCCCGGTAAAGCCGGTGCGCTGGGCCGCGTCCAGCAGGCCGGGCAGGGCGCTGTCGTCCAGACCCAGTTGGTCGGCGTCGATCAGCCGGTACAGGTAGCGCAGGGCCTGGGCATCGCCCTCGTGCTCGTGCAGCGCCGGCGTGCGCGAGGCCTGGATGCCACGGCCGATCAGGCCGGCCAGAACAGTGTTCGGGTTCATGCGCATGGCTCCTTGAGCAACTGGGCGAAATGTGTCAGGGCCAGGCGATAGCCGTGGCTGCCAAGGCCGCAGATCACACCCTCGGCGATCGATGAGACGAACGAGACATGACGAAACGGCTCGCGTTTGTGCACGTTGGACAGGTGCACCTCGATGACGGGCAGTTCGCTGGCCACCAAGGCATCGCGAATGGCCACCGAGGTGTGGGTCCAGGCGCCGGGGTTGATCAGGATGCCGGCACAGCGCCCGCGGGCGGCGTGTATCCAGTCGATCAGTTCACCTTCATGGTTGGTCTGGCGGAACTCGATTTGCAGGTCGAGCGCCTGTGCGCAGTCGGCACAGCCTTGGGCCAGGTCGGCGAGGGTTTCGCGGCCGTACTGGTCGGGTTCGCGGGTTCCGAGCAGGTTCAGGTTGGGGCCGTTGAGCACGAGGATTCGGGGCGTCATGGCGGGGCATCGCTTTGTTGTTTTTGAATGCCTTGATATATGTACCACCTGGTTAGTTTCGTCAATTTCCTTCGCCGCTGGCCCAGGAAATGTGTGCGGTTATCGGACGCTGGTATCGTTCTCCTCGCGGGTAAACCCGCACCCACAAGCGCCCGCGCTGTGCTCTGGCCACCTTTCAAAATTGTAATGTTGGTGCCACCGAGCCGATAAGCGGCGCTCTTTACAGTCCCTCGCCATGCTTTCCGACGCTTGCCGACGAGGACTTCAAACGTGCCGTGCAACCGGTTCACTCCCCGCAATACCGCTTTGCTCTGTCTACTGCTGGTTGGCCTAGCGGCGCCCAGCCTGCACGCCGAGCAGCGCCTTAGCCTGCCCCAGGCGATCGAGGCCGCTTACGCCCAGAACCCCGAGCTTGCTGCCGCCAGCCGTGAAATCGGCATCGCCGAAGGCGAGCGGCGCCAGGCTGGGCTGGTGCCCAATCCAGAGTTGTCCTGGGAAGCCGAGGACACCCGCCGCGATACCCGAACGACCACCGTGACCCTCAGTCAGGCCCTGGAGCTTGGCGGCAAACGCGGCGCACGTATCGAGGTGGCCAGCGCCGGCCAGACCGTCGCCCAGCTGGAGCTGGAGCGCCAGCGTAATGGCCTGCGCGCCGATGTGGTGCAGGCCTTCCATGCCGCCTTGCGGGCACAGACCGCCCTAGAGCTGGCGCAGCAGTCCCAGGCCCTGACCGAACGTGGCCTGCGGGTGGTGCAAGGGCGGGTGAAGGCGGGCCAGTCTTCGCCGGTCGAAGCCACCCGCGCCCAGGTCCAGTTGGCCCAGGCGCAGGCTCAGGTGCGCCGTGCCGAGTCCCAGCGCATCGTCGCCAACCAGTCCCTGGCGCGGCTCACCGGCAGCCCTCAGGTGGCCTTCGCTCGCCTGGATGCGGGCGAGCTTTCGCCGGGCCCCGCACCTCGCGCCGAGACCTTGCTCGACAGGGTGTCGCAGACCGCCGACTGGCGCTTGGCCGAGGCGCAGATCCAGCGGGGCGAGGCATCTCTGGGGTCGGAGAAAGCCAAGCGCATCCCCGACCTGACCGTGAGCCTGGGCAGCCAGTACAGCCGCGAGGACCGTGAGCGGGTCAACGTGGTCGGCCTGTCCATGCCGTTGCCGTTGTTCGACCGCAACCAGGGCAATGTGCTGGCCGCCGCGCGCCGCGCCGACCAGGCCCGGGACCTGCGCAACGCCGTGCAGTTGCGCCTGTACAGCGACACCCGCAGCGCCGTCAGCCAGTGGGCCTCGGCGATGCAGGAGGTTCAGGCCTATGACCGCACCATCCTGCCTTCGGCGCAGCAGGCCGTGGACACCGCCACCCGTGGATTCGAAATGGGCAAGTTCGCCTTCCTCGACGTGCTCGATGCCCAGCGCACCTTGATCGAGGCGCGAGGGCTGTATCTGGAGGCCCTGGCCTCGGCCACCGACGCCCGTGCCCAGGTCGAGCGCCTCTACGGCGAGTTGGGCACAAACCCTTGATCCCGTAGGGCTGCATTGCAGCCCTTTGCAGGCGTCGTCTTGTGTCGCGAAAGGGCCGCGCAGCGGCCCCTGTATCAGGACTGCCGATATTTTTCAGGAGCAATGATGGACAACACCCGCAAGATCGCCCTCCTGGCCGCCGCCATCGCCGTGCTCGGCCTTGGCGGCCTGGCCTGGACCCAGACCACCGGCAAGGCTGCCCAGGACGAACACGGCGAGCAAAGCCATGCCCACGCCAGCGCCGCCCAGGACGACGACCACGGCCCTGCTGAGCAGGGCGATGACGCCCACGAGGAACAGGAAGGCAACCTACACCTGTCCGCCCGCCAGATCGAAGCCGCGGGTGTGCAGGTGGTCGCCGCCGCGCCGATGACCTTGGGCACCGCCATCAGCTTCCCCGGCGAGATCCGCTTCGACGAGGACCATACCGCCCACGTGGTGCCCCGGGTGCCTGGGGTGGTCGAGTCCGTGCACGCCGACCTGGGCCAGCCGGTCAAGCGCGGCCAGGTCCTGGCGGTGATCGCCAGCCAGCAGATCTCCGACCTGCGTAGCGAGCAGCAGGCCGCCCAGCGCCGTGCAGAATTGGCGCGGCTGACCTTCAAGCGCGAACAGCAGTTGTGGCAGGAGCGCATCAGTGCCGAGCAGGATTACCTGCAAGCGCGCCAGGCCCTACAGGAGGCCGAGATCGCGCTGACCAACGCCCGGCAGAAAGTCGCCGCCGTCGCCCCGGCCGGTGCAGGCAATCGCTACGAACTGCGTGCGCCCTTCGATGCAGTGGTGGTGGAAAAGCACCTGACCGTCGGCGAAGTGGTCGACGAGACCAGCAACGCGTTCACCCTTTCGGACCTGACCCGGGTCTGGGCCACCTTTTCCGTCACGCCACGTGACCTGGGCCGGGTTACCACCGGGCGTACCGTCACCGTGAGCGCGCCGGATCTGGGCGCCGAAGTCGAGGGCCAGGTCAACTATGTCGGCAGCCTGTTGGGTGAGCAAAGCCGTGCCGCCACCGCCCGTGCCACCCTGGCCAACCCCAATGGCGCCTGGCGTCCGGGGCTGTTCGTCAACATTGCGGTGAACGTCGAGCGCTTCGATGCCGCCGTGGTGGTGCCAGAGGCTGCGCTGCAAACGTGGGAAGAACAGACCGTGGTGTTCGCCCGCACCGAGGAGGGTTTCCAGGCCCGTCCGGTGAAAACCGGTCGGCGTGATTCTGGCCAGGTGGAGATCACCGAAGGCCTGGCCGCCGGTACCCAGGTGGCTGCCGCTGGCAGCTTCGTTCTCAAGTCCGAGCTCGGCAAGGGCTCGGCCGAGCACAGCCACTGATCCGGGGATTTCTTCATGTTCGAACGCCTGATCCAATTCGCCATCGAGCAGCGCCTGGTGGTGATGCTCGCGGTGGTGCTGATGGCTGCCGTCGGCATCAACAGCTACCAGAAGCTGCCGATCGATGCGGTGCCGGATATCACCAACGTCCAGGTGCAGATCAACACCGCCGCGCCCGGCTACTCGCCGCTGGAAACCGAACAGCGCATCACCTTTGCCATCGAGACGGCCATGGCCGGCCTGCCGGGGCTCAAGCAGACCCGCTCGCTGTCACGCTCGGGGCTGTCCCAGGTGACGGTGATCTTCGAGGACAGCACTGACATCTTCTTCGCCCGTCAGCTGGTCAACGAGCGTCTGCAAGTGGCCCGCGAGCAGTTGCCCGACGGTATCGAAGCGGCCATGGGCCCGATTTCCACGGGGCTGGGCGAGATCTTCCTGTGGACCGTCGAGGCCGAGCCAGGCGCGCTCAAGGACGATGGCACGCCCTATACCGCCACGGACCTACGGGTGATCCAGGACTGGATCATCAAGCCGCAACTGCGCAATGTGCCTGGCGTGGCCGAGGTCAACACCATCGGCGGCCATGCCAAGCAGTACCTGATCGCGCCGGACCCAAAACGTTTGGCGGCCTACAAGCTCACCCTCAATGACCTGATCGGTGCTCTGGAAAGCAACAACGCCAACGTCGGCGCAGGCTACATCGAGCGCAATGGCGAGCAGTTGCTGATCCGCGCTCCGGGTCAGGTGGCCTCGGCCGAGGACATCGCCAACATCGTCATCTCCAGCGTCGATGGCACGCCGATCCGTGTCAGCCATGTCGCCCAGGTGAGCCTGGGTCAGGAGTTGCGTTCCGGTGCGGCCACCGAAAACGGCCGCGAAGTGGTGTTGGGCACGGTGTTCATGTTGATCGGCGAGAACAGCCGCACGGTGTCCCAGGCGGTGGCGAGCAAGCTTGCCGATATCAACCGCACGCTGCCCAAGGGCGTGGTCGCGGTGACGGTGTACGACCGCACCAATCTCGTGGAAAAAGCCATTGCCACGGTCAAGAAGAACCTGGTGGAGGGGGCGATCCTGGTGATCGCGGTGTTGTTCCTGTTCCTGGGCAATATTCGTGCGGCGTTGATTACCGCGATGGTCATTCCGCTGTCGATGCTGTTCACCTTCACCGGCATGTTCAGCAACAAGGTCAGCGCCAACCTGATGAGCCTCGGTGCCCTGGACTTCGGCATCATCGTCGACGGTGCGGTGGTGATCGTCGAGAACGCCATTCGCCGCCTGGCCCACGCGCAGCAGCGCCATGGCCGCATGCTGACCCGCGCCGAGCGTTTCCATGAAGTGTTTGCTGCCGCCCGTGAGGCGCGTCGACCGCTGATCTACGGCCAGCTGATCATCATGGTGGTGTACCTGCCGATCTTTGCCCTGACCGGCGTCGAGGGCAAGATGTTCCACCCCATGGCCTTCACCGTGGTGATGGCCTTGCTGGGGGCGATGATCCTCTCGGTGACCTTCGTGCCTGCGGCCATTGCCCTGTTCGTCACCGGCAAGGTCAAGGAAGAAGAAGGTGTGGTGATGCGCACGGCCCGCCAACGCTACGCCCCGGTCCTGGCTTGGGTGCTGCGGCGGCGCAAGCTGGCGTTCGCAAGTGCCGCGGTGCTGGTGGTGTTGTCCGGCGTATTGGCCAGCCGCATGGGCAGCGAGTTCATCCCCAGCCTGAGCGAGGGCGACTTCGCCCTGCAGGCCCTGCGGGTGCCGGGTACCAGCCTGAGCCAGTCGGTGCAGATGCAGCAGCGCCTGGAGCAGACCATCATTGCCCAGGTGCCGGAAGTGGAGCGGGTGTTCGCCCGCACCGGCACCGCTGAGATCGCCTCTGACCCGATGCCGCCGAACATCTCCGATGCCTACGTGATGCTCAAGCCGCGCGAGCAGTGGGCGGACCCTGGCAAGCCGCGCGAGGCGCTGATCGCCGAGGTGCAGCGTGCCGCGGCCAGTGTGCCGGGCAGCAACTACGAGTTGTCCCAGCCGATCCAGCTGCGTTTCAACGAACTGATTTCCGGCGTGCGCAGCGATGTGGCGGTGAAAGTGTTCGGTGACGACATGGAGGTGCTCAACCGCACCGCCGCGCAGATCGCCACCGCCCTGCAGCAGGTGCCCGGCGCTTCCGAGGTGAAGGTGGAGCAGACCACGGGCCTGCCGGTGCTGACCATCGATATCGACCGCGACAAGGCCGCACGCTACGGCCTGAATGTGGGGGATGTGCAGGACGCCATCGCCATCGCCGTCGGCGGCCGCACCGCCGGCACCCTGTACGAAGGCGATCGGCGCTTCGACATGGTGGTGCGCTTGTCCGAAGCCTTGCGTACCGATGTCGATGGGCTGTCGAGCCTGCTGATCCCGGTGCCGGCCAGCAGCGCGTCGGGGGCTGGCCAGATCGGTTTCATCCCGCTGTCGCAGGTGGCCACGCTCAACCTGCAACTGGGGCCGAACCAGATCAGCCGAGAGGACGGCAAGCGGGTGGTGGTGGTCAGCGCGAACGTGCGTGGGCGCGACTTGGGCTCGTTCGTCGAAGAGGCCGAACAGCGTCTGATCGACAAGGTGCAGATCCCGGCGGGTTACTGGACCCGCTGGGGTGGCCAGTTCGAGCAGTTGCAGTCTGCAGCCGAACGCCTGCAGGTCGTGGTGCCGGTGGCGCTGCTGCTGGTGATGGCGTTGCTGCTGATGATGTTCAACAACCTCAAGGATGGCCTACTGGTGTTCACCGGCATCCCATTCGCCTTGACCGGTGGTGTGTTGGCGCTGTGGCTGCGGGACATCCCGCTGTCGATTTCCGCTGGGGTCGGGTTCATCGCGTTGTCGGGCGTGGCGGTGCTCAACGGCTTGGTGATGATCGCCTTCATCCGCAACCTGCGTGAAGAAGGGCGCACGTTGCACGCGGCGATCGAGGAAGGGGCGTTGACGCGCTTGCGACCGGTCTTGATGACCGCCCTGGTGGCATCGCTGGGGTTCATCCCCATGGCCCTGGCCACCGGGACCGGCGCCGAAGTGCAGCGGCCGCTGGCGACGGTGGTGATTGGCGGCATCTTGTCGTCCACCGCGTTGACCTTGCTGGTGCTGCCAGCGTTGTACCAGTGGGCGCATCGGCGTGAGGAGGCGGCCTGAGTCCGTCTGGCATTGGCGGGATGCGCCGATCTGTGGGGCCGCTTTGCGGCCCTTTCGCGGCGCAAGGCCGCTCCTACAGATCGGGCGCTTTTTTCATGCAGGAGCGGCCAACTCTTTACGACAGCGCCCGCGCGGGCTGGCGCTCACCGCCATCCTCATGCAGCGAGATCCGCGAGGTTTCCGGCAAGGCCAACCCACCCACGAGCGCCACCAACGCGATCACCACCAGGTAGAACGCCGGCGCCAGGCTGCTGCCGGTCTGGCTGATCAGCCACGTGGCCATCAGCGGTGCGGTACCGCCGAACAGCGTGTAGGCCACGTTGTAAGTGATCGCCGAGGCGGTGTAACGCGTCCGGGTCGGGAAGCTTTCCGACAGCAACGCCGCCGTGACCACGCCACTGAGCAAGGCACCGACAGCCAGTAGAATCACCCCCAGCAACGCCCCCGACATCGACCCGGAACTGGCCAGCCAGTACGCCGGGAACACCGCCACCATCACCCACAGGCAGGTAAAGCCGATGGTCTTGCGACGCCCCACTCGGTCGGAGAAGGCGCCGGCCAGCGGGCAGCCGACCGCGGCGAACAGCAGTGCCACGGTGGTCACCAGCAGCGACTGGGCCCGGGTGAGGTTGCCGACCATCTGCAGGTAAGTGGAGAAATAGGTGGTGAACATATAGAACGACAGCGCCGTCAGCGAAATGAACGCGCCCAGGTTGCGGATCGCCCGCCCGTGATGGCGCAGGGTTTCCTTGAGCGGCGAATGGCTGTGCTCCTTGCCCTCGGCCATGGCCTCACGGAAGGCCGGGGTTTCCTCCATCCGCCAGCGCAGGTAGAGGCCAACCAGGCCCAACGGCGCAGCGATCAGGAACGGAACACGCCAGCCCCAGCTGCTCATCGCCTCGGCGGTCAGGCTCGCTTCCAAGGTGTAGGCGATCACTGCCGCGCAGGCGAAGGCGGAGAAGGTCGAGACCGGCACGAAACTGCCATAGAAGGCGCGCTTGTCCTGGGGGGCGTGCTCCATCAGATAGGCGCAGGCGCCGGCGTACTCACCGCCTGCCGAGAAGCCCTGCAGGCAGCGCGCCAGGGTCAGCAGCAACGGCGCCGCAAGGCCAATGCTGGCGTAGGTCGGCAGCAGGCCGATCAGGGTGGTGGAGCCGGCCATCAGCAAGATGGTCAGCGACAGGATGCGCTTGCGCCCCAGCCTGTCGCCGAGCGCGCCGAATACGATACCGCCCAGCGGACGCAGGGCGAATGCCACGGCGAACACGGCGAAGGTCTTGAGCAAGGCGACGCTCGCGTCTTCGCCTGTGAAGAACAGGCTGGCGATCAGCGTGGCGAGAAAGCCATAGACGGCGAAATCGAACCATTCGACGAAATTGCCGATGGCCGAGGCGGCGATCACCCGGCGCAAGGTGGCGGGGGATACCTCATGGGGTACGGACATGTGGATGTTCTCCGGTCTTCAAAGGCAGCCTGGGCGCAAGTGCCGTGGTCAGGCCACGGCATCGTTGTTGTGAAGACCAGTAGAACGGCAGGCGGGTGGGCGCGCTTTTTCGTGGGCGACATCGGGATACCTGTTATGGCCGGCCTGGCGAGCGGTGGTGGACCTTTGGGGCTGCAAAGCAGCCCCCAGGGGCTTAGAACCGCACGTCCATTGCCACCTCGACAGTACGCGGCGCCCCCATGTAGTACTGCCCGCCATACGCCTGTTTGGCATACAGCTCATCAGTGAGGTTGCGCACCCGGGCGGTAATCGCGGTGTGCTCGTCCAGTCGATAACGGGCAAAGCTGCCCAGCAGCGTGTAGGCCGGGGCTTGCAGGGTGTTGGCGTTGTTGGCGTAGACCGAGTCGACGTAGCGTACGTCGACGCCCGCCGACCAGGCCGGGGTGAAGCTGTAGGTCAGCCACAGGTTGGCGACATTGGCCGGCACGTTGACCGGTGTGTTGCCCTTGCGCGAAACCGATTGTCCGCCGACCGCTTCGTTGAACGTATCGTACTGAGCATCGACATAGGCATAGTTGCCCTCGGCCAGCAGCTTGGGCGTGACCTGCAGCCGGCCTGACAGCTCGATGCCGCGGGAGGTCTGCTGGCCGGCCTGGACCATCACGTTGGGGTCGTTGGAGTCGCGCACGGCAAAGTCCTTGCGCACGATTTGGTAGACCGCGACCGTCGCCGCGCCACGTCCCTCGAGGAAGTCGAACTTGCTGCCAGCCTCCCACTGCTCGCCCTTGGAAAGGTCGAACAGGCCGACGTTGGAGTAGGTGGCCGAGGCCAGCGAGCCGGCGGGCAGGTCGGCGGCTGTGCTGTATTGCACATAGACGCTCGCTGCAGGGGTGAGGTCGTAGGTCAGGCCGACGCGGCCGCTCAACGGCTCCCAGCGGCGCTCGAAGAACGCCGGGCTGGTGGGCGAGACCGGGCCGTAGTTGTTCACTTCCATGTCCAGATAGTCGTAGCGTAGGGCCGTGAGCAGGGCCAGGCGGTCGGTCAGCTGCAGGCGGTTCTCGGCAAACAGGGCGCGGTTGGTCACCTCGTTATGACGTTGCTTGGTCAGACCTGCGTTCACCCCGGGAATGTCATCGAAGCTGCCAGGGTCGAAGTGGCCCGGATCGACCACATCGCTCCAACTGCCCGAGGTGGGGTAGAGAGTCTGGCGCATGTGTGAATAGTCCAGGCCCAGCGACCACTGGCTGGCAAGGCCCAGCAACTGGTTGTCGTAGCGCAGTTCGATGCGGTCGCCCAGCAGGCGCTGTTCGTGGCGCTGCAGGTAGGGGCTGGAGCGCACCACATCACCTGCGTCGTTGTAGGCGTAGTTCTCGAGGTTGCGGTAGTCGCGCTGGGCGCTGTAGTGATACAGGGTGTTGTGCACGCTCGTGGTGTCGCTGACCTGGTAGTCCAGGATCGAGCGCAGCCAGCGCACCCGCTGTTCATAGCGGCCATCGGCGACGTTGTAGTTCTCGAAGCGCCGGCTGCGGTCGATCTTCATCGTGTTACGGCCCGGCAGGATGGGCGAGCCCCAATAGGGGCTGTCTTCCTTGTCCTCTTGGTACTCCAGGGCCAAGGTATGGGTGAGGTTGGGCGCAAGATCGCTGAGCACGGAAAAGGCCAGGCTGTCGGTCCAGCGCTCGTTGCGGTCCACGTATCCGTTGCCATGCCCACGGCTGAAATCCAGGCGGGCGAAATGCCGGGCATCGGCCGGGTTGCTGGCCAGGGCCTGGTTGACGCCGAAGGCGATTTCCGAGTCGTCGTAGCTGCCATAGCGCACCCGGCCATCGAAGGTGTGTTCATCGCGGCTGGCGAGCTTGGTGAGGGTGTTGATTGAGCCGCCCACGGCACCTGCGCCATGCAGGAACGACGACGGCCCGCCGATCAGTTCGACCCGATCGACGACCCAGGCGTCCACGGGACGGGTGGCGCTGCTATAGCCCAGGTTGATGCCGTTGTAGAGCTGGGTGACCTGGTTCTGGGTAAAGCCCCGATAAGACACGAACCCGCCATAGCCCGGGTTGGCCGAGGCGTTGACGCCGGTCATGGCATTGAGCACGTCCTGGGTGTCCTTGGCGCCACGTTCCTCGATCACGCGCCGGTCCGAGACGCTCACCGAGGCTGGCGTCTGTCGGGCGGTGAGGCCCAGTCGGGAGCCGGTCTGGATCGGCTCGTCCAGTTGCACGCCGCTGGGCGCTTCGCGTTCGCCATCGATGGTGGTGGCGGTCAATTCGACGGGGCTGGCACCCGCCCAGGCGTAGCTGCAGGTGCCCATCAGGAGCATCAGAGAAGTGTTGCGGATCATGTTGTAAGGATTTCCACGCAAAGGTCATGGCTGGCCACGACCACGCACGCAAGCGCGCCCGGTCGGGGTCAGGCTAAGGTTGCTGCTGCGGGGAAGAAGAAGGGGGAGGCGCGGGGATTGAGGGCGGGGCGCAGGTAGCGCGGTGGCGGTTGCGCCCAACTGCGCACGACGATAGGCGAGGGCGCGCGGCCCTGGGCCTGGGTGAAGGTCCAGGCGCTGCTGGTCAGCGGTACCGCCAAGCCGAAGGATGAGCACACCGGGCAATCGAGTTGCGCCATGTGCGAGTCGCTGCCGCTGTCGCCCAGGTCGATGGCCGGGCCATGGTCGCTCGAGATCGAGCAAAAACCCCCGTCCAGCCCGGACAAGCGAAGGCCGCTCATTTGGCCATGATGCAGGCCACACACCAATAGGCTGAACAGGACGCTGGCATAGAGCGTCCAGGCGGTCAGCGAACGTGTCTGGCGGGATATTTTCATGGCGGCGAATCTACCATTCGGATGAATGGTCGTGGTGTGGTGGATTGTCGCAGCATCGTCCGCCTCGAGGCGCGCGGTCGCGTTGGGCGCTGGCGAAGCCTGCGATGGGCCGCACAGCGGCCCCCAGATTCCTGCGCCAGCCTTAGGCTGCCCGCTCCAGCACATCCAGCAGATCGACGAACTCCTGGGACAGTCGGTGCCGGGGCGCCAGGTGCACCAACGGCATCGCCACTTCATGGGACTCGCGCATCTTGATCGAGCTGCTCAAATACACCGGCAGCACCGGCAGGCCCTCGGCGCGCAACTGATCGACCAGGGTCTGGTGCAGGGCCGTACGCCCGGCGAACTGGTTGACCACCACGCCTTCGACCAGCAGGTTGGCATTGTGGTCCTGGCGCAGTTCTTCCACCTCGGCCAGGACACTGCGCAGCGCCTGGCGCGAGAAGCTGTCGCAATCGAACGGGATGAGCAGTCGCTCGGCCGCCACCAGGGCGCTGAAGGTGTAGAAGTTCAAGGCCGGGGGCGTGTCGATGTAGATCCGCTCGTAATCCTGCGAGAGCTCCACCAGCAACTTGCGCAGCTTGTTGATCTTGAACTTGCTTTCGAGCTTGTGCTGCAGGTCGGTGAGGTCCGGGCTGGCAGTGACCAGGTGCAGGTTGTCATAACGCGTTTCGGTGATCGCCACGCGGTGCTTCTTGCCGGCAGCAGCGGCGGACAAGGTCTGGCGGAAGAAATCGGTGATGCCGGCAGGGATCGCGTCGTTGGCAAGGCCGGTGAGGTAGTACGTGGCGTTGGCCTGTGGGTCCAGATCGACCAGCAAGGTCCGGTAACCTTCGGCGGCGCTGGCGGCGGCGAGGTTGCAGGCGATGCTGGACTTGCCGACACCGCCCTTCTGATTGAACACGACACGACGCATGGTACTCATCCCTGATAGTAGGTTGCAGATCGAGGTCAATCCTATGACCGAAAGATGACAGTATTAAGACAAGGCTTGTTACATATCAAGGGGGAAGCCTTGTTCTAGAGCGGGCGCAGTGCTCAGGGCGCTTTGCGACCGTCGTTGATGCCCGAATCACCGGACGATGCAGCGTCATCGACGTCGCCGCTGTTGCCGGTTCCCGGGCCACGCTCGCCGCTGCTGCCCTGGGATGTGCCATCGCCGCCGGTGTTATCGGTGTTGTTGGCATCGGTGCCGCCGTTGCCGCTGCCCATGGCATCGCCGGGGGTGCCGGAGCCCGTGGCTCCGCCATTGCGATCGATGGTGCCGGTGCCGGGAATCTGCTCGCTGGGGGTGCGCACGGTATTGGGGGCGCCCGCTGCCAGCGCCAGAGGGGCGACGGTGCCCAGGCACAGGGCAAGGCTCAGTAACAGCAGGTGGGGGTGTTTCATGGCACGTCTCCTGGATCAGGTCTGCGTGCATTCGAGCCCTCGCACCTGGGCCCGGTGCCGATGCCGCGACGGACGGTGTCAGCCTCAGGCGTCGCTCATCACGCGGTTGCGCCCGGCCTGCTTGGCCGCGTAGAGCGCCCGGTCGGCGCGGTTGAGGGCTTCGCTGGGCGCCTCGAGGCTGTCGGCTTCCCAGCGTGCCACGCCCAGCGAGAGGGTCACCGCGCCCACCGGTTCGATGGGCGTGTCCTGCACGCCTTTGCGCAAGCGCTCGGCCACGGCGAGGGCCGCTTGCAGGCTGGCGTCGGGCAACAGCATCAGGAACTCCTCGCCGCCGGTGCGGCACAACACATCGCCTTCCCGGCAGCAGCGGCGCATCAGTTCGGTCAGCCGACGCAGTACTTGGTCGCCCACCTCATGCCCGTGGCCATCATTGACCCGCTTGAAGTGGTCGATGTCCAGCGCCACGACGCAGAAATCACAGGCCTCGGCCTCCAGCAGCGACAGGCTGAACTCCAGGTGGCGACGGTTGCCCAGGCCTGTGAGCGGATCGGTCTGGGCCGCGCGGTTGAGCCGTCCGATACGCTCCTGCAGCAGGTTGAGCCCGAACAGCAGCGCCCGCTTGAGCTCCGCGGCTTCAAAGTACCAAGCCTTGACCTGTTGTAGGCCTTCGGCCGTACCGGGGCGGTCCAGGGTGCGGGCGCTCGCGGCCAGCTGGCGCAACGGGCGGGTGATGGCCACGGTCAGCCACCAAAGCACCAGGCAGCCCACCAAGGCGAGCGGCGCGGAGATGCCGACCACATCGAGTATCAGGCGCTTGAGCGGCGCGACCGTTTGCGCCAGCGGCTGCTGGGCAACGATGCCCCAGCCGGTGCTGGGCACGGTGGCGAACCCTGCCAGCATGTCCACGCCGGTGCTGTTGCGCACTTGCTGTGTGCCATTGCCCAGCGTCGCCAGCTTATCGATCAATGCATTGCCTTGGACCACCGTGCCTACGCGCTCGGCATCCGGGTGGTAGAGCAGGCGCCGGTTGCGATCGACCACATAGAGGTAGGAGCCATCCTTGTAGAAGTGTTCGCCCAGCAGGCTTTTGAGAATGTTGTGTTCGCGCAGGTACAGAGTGCCGCCTACATAGCCAAGGTAGCGGCCGTTGGCGTCGAAGACAGGTTGCGACAGCACCACCACCAGGTTGTTGGCGGTGGAGAGAAAAGGCGTCGACACCAACGCATGACGCTCGCGCAACGCCTGGGTGGCGCCGGGTGTCTGCAGGCGGGCACCGACCATCTTGCGCAGCGGTGCCGGTGAAATGGCTTGCAGGATGCCCTGGGCATCGACCACGAACGTCGAATTGAAGGCGCTGCTCTGGCGCAGCAGCCTTTCGGTTTCGCTTTGCATCGCCAAGGCATTGCCCTGTTGACGCCCTTGCACCGAGGCACTGAAGGCCAGCTGTTGTAGGGCGTTGCCCAGGAATGTTTCGGTGATCGAGGCCAGCTTCGCGGCGTACACCCGGTTGGCTTCCAGCGCATGGTCGATCAGCAACTGGCGCTGCACGCGGTAGCTGGCGAAATAGCTGGTCAGCAGCATCACGGTGGCGGTGAGTGCCGCGAGTACGAGAATCAGCGTGCGCAGATCCAGGCGCAGGCCTTTCTTGGCGTGTGGCAATCCAGACCTCTTGGGCGGGGAAGAACGATAACCTTACCTGTTACAGGGTTGGGTCGCAGCCGTTTTCAGTCCTTGGGCGTTTCCATCTCGCTCAGCTCGTCCTCGACCTCCTGCATGCGCTGCTCGGCCATGGCTTGCACCTTCTCGTCGCTGGCGCTTTCGCGCATCAAGGCGGTCAGCTTCTCGCTCAGGCGCTTGCCTTCGTCGCTGTTTTCCAACGCCTTGGCTTTTTCAGGGTCATGGGTGGCGGCGACGATGAGGTCGAACTCGGCATCGCTGAAGTGCTGTTCGCTGTAGAGCTTGAACAGATCCTGGCGCTGGTCCTCGGCGGTGAGGTGCTTGCGCAGCACTGCCTGGATCTGCTCCTCGGACAACTGCGGATGCTTGGGCGCGAGCAGCGCGGCGATCTTCTCGATGTTGTGTTCGTAGGCCTCCTGCAGCGGCAGGTTGGCCAGGATCTTTTCTTCGCGGGTGGGTTTTTGGTCGCAGGCGGCGAGGGTGGCGAGCAGCAGCAAGGGGAGCAGCAGGCGAGGGAAGCGAGGCATGGAGTGAGCCTTGATCGGGTTGAGCGGCAAGTGTACTGCAGAACGCTCGGCGGCTTTCGATCCATTGATACGAGCCGCGGCGTCAGGGGGCGGGTTGCAGTTTGTAAGAAGGTGACGGGCCTGCCGGGCAAGGCCTAAACGCCGCGTTTTTGACAGGGTGGCTGGGGAAATCCCTAAATGTGTCCACGCCGGGGCAAGGGATGTCCGCGGCGAAAAATGCCCTCATGACCTGGGAAGCGACCATGAAGAAATGCGTAGTGTATGGCGATCTGCTGTCGGATCGTGCAGCGGAGCAGTACCCCACGATCACACTCTGTGACGCCTGCATCGAGGATGACCGAAGAGCCGGCGAGGTAGGGCAGATCCTGTTCGTGCAGGGCGAATCCGAGGAGGGCGTGTGTGACTGGTGCGCCGGGGAGCCCGGGGAATGTTGATCCGCGCGGGACGCGCACCCGTGCTGTTCGTCTCCGCCGGCTTGCTGCAACCGAAGAAGCGGGACCACGCCCTGGCCCGGCGACAGTTGTACTTGAACTATGGCGCGTTGGGGTTGGCGAGCTTGTGTCAGCGAAACGGCCTTCAGACACTGCTGGTGCATGGCGAGCACGAAGCACCTGATGCGCTCGCCGCACGTCTTCATAAGCAGGGCCTGCTGCGGGCCGATGCACCGCTGATGCTCTCGATGACCAGTTTCTACGCCCTGGAGTGGGCGCAGTTGTTTTGCAGGGCGGTGAAGGAGCTCGCTCCCCGGGTGCGCATAGTGCTTGGGGGACGATGGGTGACAGGGCCTGACAGTGCGTGGTTGCAGGGCAAACTGCCGCAGGTCGACCGGATCGTCCAAGGCCTGGGCGAAGACCTGTTGCCATCGTTGCTGGCATTCGAGGGCCGATGGGACGGACGGGTCTGTGGTTTGAACCATCTATTGGTCGAAGGCCATCGGCGCTACCAGCCCAGCATCGAGACCTCCCGCGGATGCGGCAAAGGCTGTGTGTTCTGCGAAGAGCGAGACGTTCCGCTGCAAAAGCTCAAAGCCCCCGAATTGATCGTCGATGAGCTGCGCCAGCTGGCAGACGACTATGGCGACCACGGCATCCATCCATATTTCCAGTCGTCCTTCTTCCTGCCCAACCCGCGATGGGCCCAGACGCTGGCCGAACAGGTCCAGCGCTGCGATACCCGTATCCTCTGGCGCTGCGAAAGCCGGGTGGACGGCATCAAGCCCGATACGGTCAAAAGCCTCGCCGCGGCGGGCATGAAAGTCATCGACCTGGGGCTCGAGTCGGCGGCGCCCAGGCAAATCCTGGCGATGAACAAGGCGCGGGACCCGGCGCGTTACCTGGAGTCGGCGTCGAAGTTGCTGCAGGCGTGTGCCAGCCATGGCATCTGGGTCAAGGTCAATGTGCTGTTGTACGCCGGTGAAACGGCGGCCACCCTCGAGCAGACCCGTCAGTGGCTCGATGAACATGCCCAGTGCATCAAGGGTGTGTCGGTCGGGCCCGTGGTGGTCTATGGGCCGCCACGCCATAGCGCGGGGTTTCTGGCGCAGTTGCAGGCCCAGGGCGCGACGCCTGTGGACCCCGCGAGTGCCGAGTATTGCGGTATCACCCAGCTGAACTTGAGCCCCGAGCTGGATGCAGCGCAGGTGGAACGCGAGAGCCTTGCGATGTCCAGACGCTACATGCAAAAGCAGGATTACCTTGATCTGAAGCGCTTCTCCTATTACCCACGCGATTACAGTGAGCAGGCGTTCGAGGCGGATGTCGCGGCATCGGATGCGGCCTGCCTGCCGTTTCGGCCATAGCGGCCACGGCGAGTCTCAAGTGCAACCGAAAAAGGGATGAGGATATGTACGACAACGATGTAAAGGCCTACGCCAAGGAACAGGAACTCGAGGCCGCGAAATTGCAGTATCGAGTCTTCGCCCACGACGATGGACGCTCCAATGGACGCCAGGAACTCATGCGCGACTATGCCAGGGTCCTGTATTCCTCATCCTTCCGTCGGCTGCAAGGCAAGATGCAACTGCTGGGAATCGACGCCGGACGTTTCAACCGCAATCGCCTCACCCACAGCCTGGAGGTCGCACAGATCGCGCGCTCGATTGCCATCGACCTCGAGCTCAACGACACCGTCGTCGCCGAGACCGCCGCACTGGCCCATGACATCGGCAACCCGCCGTTCGGGCATCACGGTGAAAAAGTGCTCAACGAGCTGTGCAGCGAGTGTGGCGGGTATGAAGGCAATGCCCAGGCCTTTCGTATTCTGCGCACCCTGGAGCGCAAGCATCATTTGTATGACGGGCTCAACCTCAATGTGCGTACGTTGATGGCGGTGACCAAGTACTTCCATCGTCGCGAGGACAATTCGGCGAAATTCCTCTACGACGAGGACCACCGGTTCCTCACCGACGAACTGGCGCAGCGGGATGTCAACATCACCAAGAGCATCGATGCCCAGATCATGGACCTTGCCGATGAAATCGCCTATGCCGCCCACGACCTGGAAGATGCCTTGAGCTTTGGGCTGATCAGCCTGGGAGAGATCCTCCATGAGTTCAAGATCAGCGATTCCTTCGCCGAGGCGTATCCGATGATGGATGAACTGGCGCAAGCGGTGCAGAGCGATGCCATGCTGTCGCATCGTCTGGGGTCGTCGGAAGAGTACGCGATGGTGTTGAAGAAGGAGCTGACCTCCAAGATCGTCAACACGCTGTGTTCGGATATTGGCCTGGTCGACGGCACACTCGGTTACCAACGCTATGCCAAGTTGGCTGAGGGCCTCAAGAAGCTCCTGTTCAAGGCCATCCTGCGCAAAAAAGACGTCCAGCTCTATGAAAAGCGAGGCGAGCAGGTGATCAAAGGGCTGTTCGAGGTGTACAGCGATGCGCGCTATAACGAGAAAAACAGGCTGCTGCCGCCAGAGCTGCGTTCACTCAAGGCAGACCGGCGCAGGCTGATCACAGACTACATCGCCGGCATGATGGACCTGTACGCCATCCAGGAATACGAGCGCTACTTCGGCAAGGGCAGCCTGGATCGCTACTATTTCGGCGACCCTCGTCAGTAGGGGCGACGCTACGTTCAAGGCGTCCCCAGTATCCCCGTCACCTTGTCCCGCAGTTGATCGATACCAAAGGGCTTGCCAATCAGGTGCATGCCCTGCGGTACATCGAGGCTCTCGGCAAATCCACTGGCAAACAGCACAGGTAACGTCGGTCGCAGCTCGCGGGCCTTGGCTGCCAGCTCCTCGCCGCGCATATCCGGAAGACCTACATCGGTCATCAGCAGTGCCAGCGGCTGGTTGGCATCCTCGAGGATTCTCAAGGCAGCAGCGGCGTTCTCGGCTTCGATGGCGGTGTAGCCCAGTTCGTCGAGCACTTCGACCATCAGCATCCGGACGATGTCGTCGTCTTCGACTACCAGAAGTTGCATGGGGGCGTCCTGTTCAGAGGGGGTGTCCTTATTGGGTGGGTGCGCAGGTGGCAGAAGTTCCCCAGCATAACGGCCCCTGTCGATTGATGGAACGATTGACGCCAGTGGCCTTCAAATACTGGCTAACTGCCCTGCCAGAGCCGGCAAAGCTGGTTAGACTCGCTATAGCGTTCCCCATGCGCAGTGGCCGTCACCTCATTCAATGGACTTTTTTTGCTCGGGCGTTTTCAGATGATTCAAGCAGCCTCGATGGATCAACAGAGCTTTCGCAAACTGTTGAGCCGCAACGTAGGGCTCCCCCTGGGGGTAGGCCTGCTGGGCGCCGTGGCCTTCGTCGCGGTGATCAACTATCTGCTCTCGGCCATGCAATGGGTCGAGCATACCGATCGGGTGATCGGCAATGCCAACGAGACCGTCAAACTGTCGATCGACATGGAAACGGGTATGCGCGGGTTCCTGATCACCGGGGACGAGCGTTTCCTCGACCCCTACGAAGTGGCCAAACCACGCATCTTCAGCAGCCTCCAGGCCTTGCGGGCGATGGTGTTGGACAACGTGCAGCAAACCGAACGCATCGACCGGCTGGTGGCCCTTCAGCACGCCTGGAACGACTTCAGCAGCCAGATGATCAACGCCCGGCGCAATCAGGGCGATTACCAGGCGTCCATCGGCAATGGCCGCGGCAAGCGCCTGACCGATGAGATCCGCAAGGAGTTCGACGACTTCATCGTCAGCGAGCAGCAACTGCGCATGGCGCGCAACGAGAAGGTCAACAGCGTCACGGTCTGGGCGATCACGGCCTTTGTCTTGTTCATCGTCACGCTCAGCGCGTTGCTGGCCTATCTTGGCCGTCGTGACCTGCTGCTGCTGTCGAACAGCTATGTGGACAACCTGCAGGCCCAGCGCCGCGCCACCGAGCGCCTGGAGCACCAGGCCTGGCTGCGCAATGGTCAGACCCAACTGGCCGGGCAGGTGCTGGGCCAACTGACCCTGCCGATGCTCGGCGACAATATCCTGCGCTTTTTCGCAAGCTATCTGGGCAGCGTGGTCGGCGCCTTCCATGTGCGAGACGAACAAGGGCAACTGGTGCGGATGGCCAGCTATGGCCTGGACGCCGACCAGGTCCCCGGGCCATCGTCCACCAGCCAGGGCGGCCTGCTGGACCAGGCGGTCCGCCAGCTGGCGCCGTTGCGCCTGGACAACCTGCCCGAGGACTATCTGCGCCTGAGCTCGAGCCTGGGCAGTGGCCTGCCCCGCAGTGCCTTGCTGATGCCGACCCACGATGATGGCCAGGTCAACGGTGTGCTGGAATTGGGGTTCCTGCGACCTTTGCAGGAACGCGATGTGGAACTGCTGCAGCAGGTGTCGGGCAGCCTGGGCATCAGCATCGAAAGCGCACGCTACCGCCATCGCCTGCAGCAGGTGCTGGCAGAAACCCAACAGCTCAACGAAGAGCTGCAGGTGCAGCAGGAAGAACTCAAGACCGCCAACGAGGAGCTCGAGGAGCAGTCCCGGGTGCTCAAGGAGTCCCAGGCGCACCTGGAGACCCAGCAGGCGGAGCTCGAGCAGACCAACGAGCAGTTGGCCGAGCGCACCGATGCGCTGGGCCGCAAGAATGGCGAGCTCAACCAGGCGCAGATGGAACTGCAGGCCCGCGCCGAGGATTTGCAGCGCACCAATCGCTACAAGTCCGAGTTTCTCGCCAATATGTCCCACGAGCTGCGCACGCCGCTCAACAGCTCGTTG
Organism: Pseudomonas sp. NY15354; assembly: GCF_048068075.1. Lineage (NCBI taxonomy): Bacteria > Pseudomonadati > Pseudomonadota > Gammaproteobacteria > Pseudomonadales > Pseudomonadaceae > Pseudomonas > Pseudomonas sp. NY15354. Next base: position 31,752 of record NZ_JBLUPV010000020.1, on the reverse strand, counting down.
ATCCTGGCCAAGTTGTTGGCTGAGAACGCCGAGGGCAACTTGACCGGCGAGCAGGTCAAGTTCGCCGAATCCATCTATTCGGCGGGCAACGACTTGCTCAACCTGATCAACGATATTCTCGACATTGCCAAGGTCGAGGCCGGCAAGCTCGAGGTGCGGCCGCAGGTCACCCAGATCCAGAGCCTGGCCGATGGCTTGCGCAGCCTGTTCCAGCCACTGGCCCAGGACAAAGGCCTGGCGTTCGACGTGCAACTCGAACCCCGGGTGCCGGCAACCCTGCTCACCGATCGCCAGCGCCTGGAGCAGATCCTGAAGAACCTGCTGTCCAACGCCATCAAGTTCACCGAGCACGGCAAAGTCAGTCTGACCATCGACCGACAGGACGACCGCTGCGTCGTCTTCACCGTACGCGATACAGGCATTGGCATCGCGACCGATGAGCACCAAGCGATCTTCGATGCCTTCCACCAGGTCGATGGCACCAGCAACCGTCGCTATGGCGGCACTGGCCTTGGGCTGTCGATCTCCCGCGATCTGGCGCGGCTGCTGGGCGGACAGATCATGGTACAGAGCACGCCAGGGCAGGGCAGCACGTTCAGCCTCGTCCTGCCGGAGCAGCTTGAGGCCGACGAGGTCGAAGCCCCTGCGCCACGGGTGAGCGCGCCAACTCCACCGGCAGCGGTGCCTGCCTCGCCGTTACCTGCCAAGGCACCGGCTTTCGCCGACGACCGCGAGCAGGCGCCGTTCGCCAATCGCTGCATCCTGGTGGTGGAGGACGAGCCGAGTTTCGCCCGCATTCTCTATGACCTTGCCCATGAGCTGGGGTACAGCTGCCTGGTGGCCCAAGGGGCCGACGAGGGTTACGCGCTGGCTGCCCAGTACACGCCGGACGCCATTCTGCTGGATATGCGCCTGCCCGACCATTCGGGGCTGACGGTGTTGCAACGGCTCAAGGAGCAGGCCAGCACCCGGCATATCCCTGTACATGTGATTTCGGTGGAGGACCGCATCGAAGCGGCCATGCACATGGGGGCGGTGGGTTATGCGGTCAAACCGGCCAGCCGCGAGGAGCTCAAGGCGGTGTTCGGTCGCCTGGAGGCCAAGCTCACCCAGAAGCTCAAGCACATCCTGCTGGTGGAGGACGACGACCTGCAGCGCGAGAGCATCGCCCGCCTGATCGGCGATGAGGATATCCAGATCACGGCGGTGGCCCTGGCGCAGGATGCCCTGGCGCTGCTGCGCGAGAATATCTACGACTGCATGATCATCGACCTCAAGCTGCCGGACATGCTGGGCAACGAATTGCTCAAGCGCATGACGTCCGAGACGATCCGTGCCTTTCCGCCGGTGATTGTCTACACCGGGCGCAACCTCACCCGCGAGGAAGAGGCCGACCTGCTCAAGTATTCGCGCTCGATCATCATCAAGGGCGCGCGTTCGCCTGAGCGGCTGCTCGATGAGGTCACGCTGTTCCTGCACAAGGTCGAATCGCAGCTCTCCCATGAGCGCCAGCGCATGCTCAAGACCGCACGCAGTCGTGACAAGGTATTCGAGGGGCGCAAGATCCTGCTGGTGGACGATGACGTGCGCAATATCTTCGCCTTGACCAGCGCCCTGGAACACAAGGGCGCTATCGTCGAGATCGGTCGCAATGGGCGTGAGGCGATCGAGCGGCTGGAGCAGCATCCTGACATCGACCTTGTGCTGATGGATGTGATGATGCCTGAGATGGACGGCTACGAGGCCACCCGATTGATCCGCCAGCAACCGCGCTGGCGCAAGTTGCCGATCATTGCCGTGACGGCCAAGGCCATGAAGGATGATCAGCAACGCTGTCTGCAGGCCGGCGCCAACGACTATCTGGCCAAGCCGATCGAGCTGGACCGCTTGTTTTCCTTGATCCGTGTATGGCTGCCACAACTGGAGCGAATTTGAGCAACGAACGCAACACCGATATCGAGATCCGGCTGTTGATCGAGGCGATCTACCTCAAGTACAGCTACGATTTTCGCGATTATTCCGGGGCCTCGATCAAGCGCCGGATCCTGCATGCCGTGCGCCAGTTCGATTGCCGCACGGTGTCGGCTTTGCAGGAGCGGGTTCTGCACGACCCAGCAATCTTCATGCAGTTGCTGCAGTTCCTGACGATTCCGGTCAGCGAGATGTTCCGTGACCCTGAGCACTTCCTGGCCCTGCGCACGGAGGTGGTGCCGTTGCTGCGCACCTGGCCGTCGCTCAAGGTGTGGATCGCCGGTTGCAGCACAGGCGAAGAGGTCTACTCGATGGCGATCCTGTTGCGCGAAGAAGGGTTGCTGGAGCGCACCATTCTCTATGCAACCGACATCAACCCGCATTCGCTGGAAAAGGCCAAGCAGGGCATCTATCCCCTGCGGGACATGGAGGTCTACGCCGAGAACTACCGTAAAGCGGGGGGGCGCCGGGACTTGTCCGAGTACTACACGGCCGCCTACGGTAATGCGATCATCGACAGCAGCCTGCGCGAGAACGTGACCTTCGCCGACCATAGCCTGGCGACCGACAGCGTGTTTTCCGAAACCCAGCTGGTGTCCTGTCGCAATGTCCTGATCTATTTCAACAAGGCCTTGCAGGACCGCGCCCTGGGCCTGTTCCATGAGTCCTTGTGCCACCGCGGGTTCCTGATGCTGGGCAGCAAGGAATCCTTGGATTTTTCCGCCTACAGCGAGCGGTTCGAAGCGCTCGTGCGGCCCGAACGGATCTATCGCAAGTCATGAGCGGCGTGGAGGCAGTGGTCATCGGTGCCTCGGCGGGCGGCGTCGCGGCGCTGCTCCAAGTGCTGGGCGGGTTGCCTGAAGGCTTCGCCATCCCGGTGCTGTGCGTGTTACACCTGCCCGACGGGCGCCACAGCCAACTGGCCAGTGTGCTGCAACGACGGATTCATCGACCGGTACGCGAGGCCCGCGACAAGGAGGGCATCGCTCCCGGGCTGATCTACGTTGCCGGCCCCGGGTACCATTTGTCGGTGGAGCGCGATCTGAGCCTGTCGTTGAGTCAGGAAGAGCCGGTGCATTTCTCCCGCCCGGCGATCGATTTTCTGTTTCAGTCGGCGGCTGATGCCTATGGTGCCGGCCTTCTGGGCGTGTTGCTCACCGGCGCCAACGAAGACGGTGCTCAGGGGCTGCTCCAGATCAAGAACAGCGGAGGCCGGACCGTCGTCCAAGACCCCCGCGACGCACAGGTCGCGCTGATGCCGGAGGCCGCGCTGGCCTTGCAGCAGCCCGACCATATTCTTTCCCTGAGCGGTATCGGGCATCTGCTCGCTACCCTGGAACCACGCGTATGTTGAGCGATATCACCGCCAAACTGTTGATCGTTGACGATCTGGCAGAAAACCTAGTGGCCCTCGAAGCCCTCATCCAGACTGAGGACCGTGAAGTGCACCGTGCCCAGTCCGCCGAGCAGGCACTGTCCTTGTTGCTCGAACATGAGTTCGCGCTGGCCATTCTCGATGTACAGATGCCTGGCATGAACGGGTTCGAGTTGGCCGAACTGATGCGTGGCACTGAAAAGACCAAGAACATCCCGATCGTCTTCGTCAGTGCGGCGGGTCGCGAGATGAACTACGCCTTCAAAGGCTATGAAAGCGGCGCCGTTGACTTCATGCACAAGCCCCTGGATACCCTGGCGGTCAAGAGCAAGGTCTCGGTCTTCGTCGACCTGTTCCGCCAGCGCAAGGCGTTGGGGCGTCAGCTGGAGGCCTTGGAGCGCAGTCGCCAGGAACAGGCGCAGTTGCTGGCCGAGCTTGAAGTGGCGCGAGGCGAGCTGGAGCGCGCGGTGCGCATGCGCGACGACTTCATGTCGATCGTCTCCCATGAGGTGCGCACACCGCTCAATGGCCTGATCCTGGAAACGCAGCTACGCAAGATGCACCTGGCCAAGGGCAATACGGCGGCGTTCAGTGAAGAACGGCTGCGGGCGATGGTCGAGCGTGACGAGCGGCAGATCAACAGCCTGATCCGTTTGATCGAAGACATGCTCGATGTCTCACGCATCCGTACTGGCAAGCTGTCGATCCGACCCAAAGCGTTCGACCTGGCGCAATTGGTGCGGGGCTTGGTGGAGAACTTCACGGCGCAGGCCACGGCGCTGGAAACCCATATCGAACTGGAGCGTTGCGAGGCGATACCGGGAGAATGGGACGAGTTCAGGATTGAGCAAGTGGTGGCCAATCTGTTGTCCAATGCGTTGCGTTACGGTGAGCGACGGCCCGTGCGGGTGCGGGTGTTCGAGCAGGACGCCATGGCCTGCGTGCAGGTGCAGGATCAAGGGATCGGCATCAGTGCGGCCAACCAGGAGCGTATCTTCCAGCAGTTCGAGCGCGTCGCGGCGCAGCAGTCCAGCGCAGGCCTGGGGTTGGGGCTGTATATCTCCGAGCAGATCGCCCAGGCCCACGGCGGACGCATCCGTGTCGACAGCGAGGAGGGCCAGGGTGCGACGTTCAGCCTTTATCTGCCGTTGGCGACACAGCGTCAACAAAGCGACCAGGCGCAGGCAACCTCTGCCTGAGGGTCGGGTCTGATGGCCACGTTATTGAATACCAAGGCGCAGTTATGAGTGAAGATGCACAAGATGTCGTATTGGTCGTCGAGGATGAGCCGGCGATTCGCATGATCTTGCGTGATTACCTGGCTGGGGAGGGGTATCACGTGCTGGTGGCCGAAGACGGCGAGCAGGCCTTCGCCATTTTGGCGAGCAAGCCGCATCTGGATTTGATGGTGACGGATTTTCGATTGCCGGGTGGGGTTTCGGGCGTGGAGATCGCCGAGCCGGCGGTCAAGTTGCGGCCGGATCTGAAGGTGATTTTCATCAGTGGGTATCCGGCGGAGATTCGTGAGTGCCAGAGTCCTATTGCGCGGCGTGCGCCGATACTGGCCAAGCCGTTTGATCTGGATAGTTTGCGGGAGCAGATTCAGATTCTTTTGCGGTGATTGGTGATTGGTGGTTTTTTAGGTTGTGGGCTTATCCGTTTGATTTATCGACGGTTAGTCACCTTTCCGCCCTTACGGCGGGTCACTTTGGTCTTGGCCAAAGTAACCAAAGCCGCTGCGCCCCCGCATACGGCCCGGCGCTTCGCACCGGGTTCCCTCGCTGCGGTGCCTTACGGGGCCTCGCGGGCTCCGGCTGGCTGCGCCAGCCTCCATCTCGCGACTTCGGCTACGCCGAAGGGCGCTACGCGCCTGCCCCTCCAGACACCTCCGCTCGGCCTGCTGATGGGGCGCAAGTTACGGGCGGTGCCTGGGGTGGCGTTGTTTTTTCAGTGAGGTGGGTGTTGAGTTTTCCGGCCATTCGCGGGTGAATCGGAGCGCCGAACCGCCGCTCTCACAGGCTCACCGCAGCTCTTGAGAACCGCGCAGTCCAGCCTGTAGGATCGGGTTTACCCGCGAATAGGTCGGCACAAACAACAAATAATTAGCTAGTTTGCCGTTGCCGTTGCCGTTGCCGTTGCCGTTGCCGTTGCCGTTGCCGTTGCCGTTGCCGTTGCCGTTGCTTTTGATACGCGATGGACCAGACACCACCAATCGCGACCTCAGGAGGCCGAGTGGAGGTGTCTGTAGGGGCGGGCGCGTAGCGCCCTTCGGCGTAGCCGAAGTCGCGAGATGGAGGCTTGCGTAGCAAGCCGGAGGCCGCGAAGCCCCGTAAGGCACCGCAGCGAGGGAACCCGGTGCGAAGCGCCGGGCCGTATGTGGGAGCCAGCGGTTTTTGCCTACTTTTGCCCAAGAGCAAAAGTAGGTCGCCGTAAAGGCGAAAAGCGCCAGTGGCGCCACCACCAACCCCGGATATTCACACAACCTGAAAGCCCAAGCCCAAGCCCAAGCCCAAGCCCCTCACCCCAGCTCCAACCAAATAGGCGCATGATCCGAAGGCTTCTCCATCCCCCGCAATTCATAATCGACCCCCGCCGCCTTGAGCCGCGACACCAACCCCTGCGACGCCATGATCAAGTCGATACGCAGCCCACGCTTGGGCTCATCCTCGAACCCCCGGCTGCGATAGTCGAACCAACTGAACCGGTCATCCACCTCAGGATGCAAGTGCCGGAAACTGTCGACCAACCCCCAGCCTTTCAACCGCTCCATCCATTCGCGCTCCTCGGGCAGGAAACTGCACTTGCCCGTACGCAGCCAGCGCTTGGCGTTGTCCGCTCCTATACCGATATCGCAGTCCTGGGGCGAAATGTTCATGTCGCCCATCACCAGCAAGGGTTGCTCGCTGCTGAACTGGCCTTCGAGCAACGCCTGCAGGTCCCCATAGAATCGTTGCTTGGCCGGAAACTTGGTGGGGTGGTCACGGCTTTCTCCCTGGGGGAAGTAACCGTTCATGACAGTGATAGGGGTGCCGTGGGCATCGGCAAAGGTGCCCCAGATGAAACGGCGTTGGGCATCTTCCTCGTCGCCAGCGAAGCCTTTGAACAACGACAGAGGCTCACGACGCGAGAGCAGGGCCACGCCATAGTGGCCTTTCTGGCCGTGATAGTGCACGTGATAGCCCAAGGCCTGCACGTCGGCCAACGGGAACTGATCGTCGCTGACTTTGGTTTCTTGCAGGCCGATGACGTCTGGCTGGTGCTTGTCGATCAGCGCCGCCAGCTGATGCGGGCGCGCGCGCAAGCCATTGATGTTGAACGAGACGATCTTCATTGAAAGATAATCCTGATAAAAGCAGGGATGCTAGCTGACATCGGCCACCATCACCAGCATGGCACCCTATGGCCCAGGCTGCTAACGTGCCAAGGCAGCTGAAACGATACACTCAAAGCGTTTCCCGGCCGCCACGTCCGTTCCAGGAGGATCACTCGCAATGCCCGATGTCACTGCCACCTCGGCCCGTGTTTGTTTGCTCGATGATGGATACCACCCCGAGGTGCGCTCGCTGCTGTATCACGCCTATCGTCACGATCCCACCCTTGCCTATGTCTTCGAGGCCCAGCGCCCGGGGTATGAGCGGCGCCTTCGAATGATGCTGCGTGAATGGGTGCGGCAGCACTTCTACCTTCAACTGCCTGCCATCGGCTTGCTGGTGGACGACCGTCTGGTCGGGGTGGCGTTGATCGTGCCCTCGCTGCGGCGCCTAGGCGTGACCGACAGCTGGGCCTGGCGTCTGCGCATGACCCTCGGCACGGGTGTACGCTGCACCCGCCGCTACCTGGATTACCACGCGGCCCTGTCCAGTGCCTTGCCACCGGGCAGGGTGCATGTGTTGTCGCTGGTGGGCGTGCATCCGCAATATCAGCGGCAACGTTATGGAGAGCAATTGTTACAAGCTGTACATGACTGGTGTGGCGAAGACCCGACGAGCCAAGGCGTGGTGCTCAATACTGGAAATGCCCATTTTCTGGCGTTCTACCAGCGTGTGGGCTATCAGGAAGTGGGGGAAATCGCGGTAGGACCGATCCGTGAGCGCGTTTTCATGCGCCCGAATCCGGCGTTCACGGAGACTGTGATTGGGTAAGACGTTCGACAAGCGACACCCTCAACGGGTCGCCTCTGGTAGCATGCGCCGCATGACGTATTCAGGAAGACTAACCTGGGGCCTGATTCTTTGGGTCGCCAGTACCGCAGCATGGGCCCAGAGCGAATTGAAGGTGCAGGTCAAACCTGCCAACAAAGCGCTCAAGAGCAACATCGAAAACTACATCGGCAGTCTCGGGAACCGCGACGAGGAGGCCTTGCTACGATTCAGTCGTGGCGCCCAGGAGCAGGCGCGCAAGGCCGCCCAGGCCTTGGGCTACTACCAAGCGCAGATCGACAGCGAGGTCAAGCCGCCGAGCGACAAGGATCAGCCCCCGCAACTGATCATCAGCATCGAACCCGGCGAGCCTGTGCACTTGCGCAACGTAACCGTGCGTATCGAAGGGCCGGCCAGCGAGCTCAAGGCATTTCGCATTCCCGACAGCAAGGCCCTGCGCCCAGGCGAGCCACTCAACCACGGTATTTATGAAGATGCCAAACGTCTGATCCAGAACCAGGCCTCGCGTTACGGTTTCTTCAGCGGGCACTTCGTCCGCCAGCGCCTTTCGGTCGACCCCCAGGCGGGCGTGGCTGATATCGAACTCATCTACCAAAGTGGCCCACGCTACCGCATGGGTGCTGTCACGTTCGGCGGCGATACGCCCCTGGACAACGACCTGCTGCAGCGCATGGTCTCCTTCAAACCCGGCACACCCTATGATTCCGAGCTGATCGCCGAGCTCAACAACGACCTCCAATCGAGTGGCTATTTTGAAGGCGTACGCGTCGACGCGGCGCCGACCGCGGCGGTCAATGAAGAAATACCGGTGGATGTCCACCTGCAAACCCGCAAGCCTCGGACCATGGGGCTGGGCCTTGGGTTTTCGACCGACGTCGGGCCTCGCGGCAAGGCCAACTGGACCCGCCATTGGGTCAATGCCCAAGGGCACAGCTATGGCTGGGAGACCGAACTGTCTGCCCCGCGGCAAAACGTCGGCCTGTGGTACGACGTGCCACTCGACCCGCCGCTGACCGACAAGCTGCGCTTTGCTGGCGGTTACCAGAACGAGGAGATCGCCGGTACCGATACCGTGAGCAAACTGTTGACCGTGGGCCCGGAGTGGCACAGCAAGCTGCCCAGCGGCTGGCAGCGGGTGGTCTCGCTCAAGTACCAGCGCGAAGAGTACCGCCTGGGCGACGATTCGGGCCTGAGCAACCTGTTGATGCCCGGGGTCAGTTTCTCTTACCTGCGCAGCGACAACCGCATCGATCCGCACAATGGCTACCGGCTGCAGTTCGACCTGCAAGGGGCGAAGGAAGGGCTGGTGTCCGATACCAATCTGTTGCACGGCAACGTGCTCCTCAAGGGCCTGACCACCCTCGGTCAACGCCACCGCCTGCTCGGTCGTGTGCAGTTCGGCGGCAGCGCCACCAATGGCTACAAGAACAACATTCCGCCTTCGCTGCGCTTTTTCGCAGGTGGCGACCAGAGTGTGCGTGGCTACGACTATCAGAGCCTGTCGCCGAAAAACAGCGACGGCGACCGTATCGGCGGCCGCTACCTGGTGGCAGGCAGCGCCGAGTACCAGTACTCGGTCGCCGAAAAGTGGCGCGTGGCGACGTTCATCGACCAGGGCAATTCATTCAATACGCTGGAACTGCCCAGCCTCAAGACAGGCGTCGGTATCGGCGTGCGCTGGGTTTCGCCGGTGGGGCCGTTGCGCCTGGACCTGGCCCGGGCGCTGGATGAGGACGGAGGTTTCCGCTTGCATTTCTCCATGGGGCCTGAGCTGTGACGCGTGCGTTCAAACCCATTCTTCTGACCTTGCTGGCGTCACTGCTGTTGATCGCCTTGGCCGTTGGCCTGCTGTTGGGCACCGAGGCGGGCAGCCGCTGGGTGCTGGGGCGTGTGCCGGGTCTTGAGGTCACTGATTTCGAGGGGCGTCTGGGCGCGGGCTGGCAGGCCAGCCGGCTGGTCTGGGCCAACGGCGACAACCGGGTGGAGCTACAAGGGCCACGGTTGGCGTGGTCGCCCACCTGCTTGCTGCGCGCCACGCTGTGCGTGAAGCGCCTGCAGGCCGAGCGCATCGACATGGCCTTTGCGCCAGCAGAGGCCGCGCCCGACAGCGGGCCATTGCAACTGCCAGCCCTGCGCCTGCCGATCGCCATCGAGCTGGGGGAGGTCAAGGTCGGCCAATTGCGCCTGGACGGCAGCGATTTGCTGGGCGACCTGCAATTGGCCGCACACTGGAATGTCGGCGGCCTGCGCATCGATACCCTGCAACTGAAACGGGACGACCTGCACCTTAGCTTGCAGGGCGAGCTGCAGCCTGAAGGCGATTGGCCGTTGCAGTTGGCCGGGACCGTGCAATTGCCCGTCGTGGACGGCAAGCCCTGGCAATTGGCCCTGACGGCCAAGGGCGAACTGCAGAAAACCCTCGCACTGGATGCCACCAGCAGTGGCTACCTCGACGCCCATCTGACCGGTGAATTGCAGGCGCTGGCCGAACACCTGCCGGCCACCCTGAGTATTCGCGCCGATGGCTTCAAGCCTTCGGCATCGTTGCCCGACACCCTTCAACTCAACCAGTTGCGGCTCGACGCCACGGGCGACCTGCTCAAGGGGTATCGACTGGCCGGGTCCGCCAGTCTGCCTGCCGAGCAGGGTCCCATTGGCCTGGTGCTGGGCGGGTTGGTGGATGCCAAGGGCGCGCGCCTGGATGTATTGGATCTCAATGCCAGCGAGACCCAGCGGGTCAAGCTGCAGGCTCGTGCCGACTGGCAGAAGGGGCTTGAGGCCGACGCAAGCATCGACTGGTTGGACTTTCCCTGGTTGCGCCTCTATCCCCTGGAGGAGGCTCCCCAGGTCACCCTCAAACGCTTCAACGCCCAGGTGCAGTACCGCGACGGCAACTACAAAGGCGATTTCAAAGGCGATCTCGACGGCCCCGCCGGTGCGTTCAATGTGGCCAGCCCGTTTGAGGGTGACCTGAGCCAGGTGCGCTTGCCACAGCTGGCCTTGACGGCCGGGCAGGGCAAGGCTGCCGGTAGCGTTGCCGTTCATTTCGCCGATACGTTGGCCTGGGATGTCGATCTGCAACTGTCGGGGCTGGACCCTGCATTCTGGCTGGCCGAGATGCCAGGCACCCTGGCCGGCCCCCTGCGCAGCAAAGGCGAGCTGAAGAACGAGCGCTTGCAGCTGCAGGCCCAGCTGGATCTCAAGGGGCGCTTGCGTGGTCAGCCCGCCGTGCTCAAGGTGGAAGCCGAGGGCGCAGGCGAGCGCTGGACATTGGGTACCCTCGCGGTGCAACTGGGTGACAACCGCATCAATGGCAGCGGTAGCCTGCAACAACGCTTGGCCGGTCGCATCGACCTCAATCTGCCACGCCTGGGCCAGCTCTGGCCGCACCTTCAGGGCCGAGTGAATGGCCGTTTGGATGTCGCCGGTACGCTGCAGGCGCCGCAAGGGACTTTGACCCTGCAGGGCCAGCAACTTGGCCAGGCGCAGAATCGGGTCCAGCGCCTGGACCTGGACGCCAAGCTGGACAGCGCCCAACGCGCCTTGATTACCCTCAAGGCTGACAATATCCGCCTGGACGAAACTGCCCTGGGCAATCTCGATATCAGCGGCAAAGGGGATGTCCGCCAGCAGGCAGTCACCCTCGCGCTCGAGGGCCCGCAGCTCAAGCTGAATCTGGCACTGGACGGTCAGCTGGCCAAGGGTGATTGGCGTGGCCGTCTGGCAGAGGGCCGTATCCAGGCCGGTGGCCAGGATTGGCGCTTGCAAGCCCCGGCGAAGCTGCAGCGCCTGGTCAGTGGCCAGCTTGATCTGGGCGCGCATTGCTGGCGCGCCGGGCAGGCGAGCCTGTGTGGCGAGGACCAGCGGCTGATGCCGGAGCCGCGGCTGCGCTATCACCTCAAGCAGTTCCCGCTGGACAGCCTGGCCCAGTGGTTGCCCAAGGATTTCGCCTGGCAGGGCCTGCTCAATGCCGACATCAACCTGGACATGCCCAATGCCGGACCCAAGGGCACCATCCGCGTCGATGCCAGTGGCGGCACGCTGCGGGTTCGCGACCAGGACCGCTGGATCGATTTCCCGTACCAGGTACTGCGACTGGACAGTACCCTCGCGCCACGTCGGGTCGACACCCGCCTGGACTTTCGCGGCGAGCGCCTGGGTGAGCTGAGCCTGACCACTCGAATCGATCCGCTGGGCAAGAACAAGCCGCTGTCAGGCGACTTCCGCCTGGCGGGCCTGGACCTGTCCGTGGCGCGTCCCTTCGTGCCGATGGTCGAGCGCCTCACTGGCCAGCTCAATGGCAGCGGTCGTTTGTCCGGCACCCTGTTGAACCCGCAGGTCAATGGCAACCTGGCGCTCAGTGGTGGCGAAGTCAGTGGCGCGGAGCTGCCGGTCAGCCTCAAGAACCTCTCGCTGCAGGCGCTGATCGCCGGTGAGCAGGTGCAACTGAACGGCAATTGGCAAAGCGGCGATGCCGGGCGCGGTCAACTGGACGGCAATCTGACCTGGGGCCAGGCTCTGGCCATGGACCTGCGTCTGAAGGGCCAGCAGTTGCCCGTGAGTGTCGAGCCCTACGCTGCCCTCGAAGTCGCGCCAGACCTGACCATCCGGCTGGTCGATGACAAGCTGGCGGTCGCGGGCAAGGTGAGGGTGCCCAAGGGCAAGATCACCGTGCGCGAGTTGCCACCGTCGACCGTCAAGGTGTCGGATGACACGGTGATTGTCGGCCACCAGACCGAAGAGGGCGCGCCGCCCATGGCGATCGCCATGGACGTCGATGTGGAAGTGGGGCAGGACAAACTGTCGTTCAAAGGCTTTGGCCTGACCGCCAACCTGCTTGGTCATGTGCACATCGGCAACGACATGGACACCCGAGGCGAACTCAGCCTGGCTGACGGCCGTTATCGCAAATACGGTCAGAACCTGATCATCCGGCGGGCACGCCTGCTGTTCGCAGGTCCAATCGACCAACCGTACCTGGATATCGAAGCGATCCGTCGGGTCGACGATGTCATCGCTGGCATTCGCCTCAGCGGCAACGCCGAACAGCCGACCACCAAGGTGTTCTCGGAACCGGCCATGAGCCAGGAGCAGGCATTGTCCTACCTGGTACTGGGTCGACCCCTGACGGCCACGGGCGAGGATAACAACATGCTGGCTCAGGCAGCCTTGGGGCTGGGTCTGCTGGGTGGCGAGGAGTTGACGGGCGGCCTGGCCTCGAGCCTGGGTATCGAAGACTTCCAACTGGGCTCCGAGGGTTCGGGCAACTCCACCAGCGTGGTGGCCAGCGGTAACATCACCGAGCGCCTGAGCCTGCGCTACGGCGTTGGAGTGTTCGAGCCGGCCAATACCATCGCGTTGCGCTACAAGTTGAGCAGGAAGGTCTTCTTGGAGGCGGCCAGCGGTCTGGCCAGTTCCTTGGACATTTTCTACAAGCGCGACTTCTGAATGCTTCACAGCCTTCAGCAAACGTTTCCAGTGCCTCATCCCGTCAAGGGGTGGGGCGCCTTGCTGTGGGAAAAGTGCTCAAACAAGCTTTAGTGTGCGTGGCCTTCCTGTCGGCGGATATTGCCGATCTGACGCAGGCTCAAGCCATACTTGTCCGCCAACAGGCTGCGCGAAAGACCTTCGGCGCTTTCCTGCTTGATCTGCAGGTTTCGCAGTTGGCGTTGGAAGTGATCCGGCTTCGGGATTTCCAGCGCGACACCGGCAAAACGCTTGATCAAGCTCTGCAAAGCCTCCGGGGGTAATATATCGGCAAGCTTGGTACGTTCAAGGTGCTTGGGGATGTACTTGGGGCGCCCGCCGTAGGCGCAGGTCAGCCGGTAGGCATTCTCGATGCCGATGCATTCGATCAGCGATTGCAGGGAGTGGGGCAGTTGGGCGATATCGATACGATTGAGGTCTGGCAGTTCCATTGGTGATTCCTCGGAGAATTAAGCAAGCGCAGGGCGTGGGGTTCATGATGAATGGCGGGCGGGCTTTGCCTCAGTGGGCGAAGTCATCGTCGGCCTGGGCTTGATTCTCCGGCAGCCGCAAGTGGGGTCGCTAGGCGCCAAGCGGATCGGCAGGTGTAGCCTTCTGGCGCGAGAATGTGCAGGCAGCGAGGGTCGATTACGTAGGATGTAGCGTCAACAAAGCTCTGAAAGCCTTGATAACTCGTCTCTAGTTTGCATTGCGCATTGGAGGGTGACGTACCTTCAAGCCCTAGAAAGCCGATGCCCTGGCGCGGTCATAAGCAAAAGCGCCGCCTACGACGGGGGACGTTGTATCATGGCCTCGGCTCGTCGCGAGCCTTATGTCCCTGATGTCGCAAGGAACCTTCGATGACACATGTGCAACGCCTAAAATATTCGATCCTGATCATCCTGGTGGTGCTGGGCATCATGCTGGGTCTGTCCTATCTGCAAAAGCAGGGGACCATTACCGAGCAGACCTTCCAGTACATCGCCATCGCCATTGCGGTGATCGTGGTGGTGATCAATGCAATCCTGCGTCGCAAGGTCGGGCCCAAGCCTTGACCCAGGCGGGCCGGCTGCGTCAGGCCGGCCGTGGATTCAACGGGGTGCGGTTTGCTCGAGCACGGCCCGGGCTTCGGGATTGAGGCTATAGCACTTGTCGTTGCCCAGGCTGATCACACCTTCGGCGCACAGCCGCTTGAGTACCTCGCGCACGCTGAGAAACGACAGCGGGATGTCCAACTGCTCCAACTGCGCATGGATGCCGCGCACCCCGATGCTGCGCCCGTCGCGGTCGGCGGTGTGCAGTGCATCGATGACTTTGAGGCGGATCAGGCTCGTACGCAGGCCAAAGGTTCGCAGCAATTCGCGGATCTGCTCATTGCCGGTACGCACCTGGGGGCTGGCAATTGCCCTGGCCCCGGCCGCATCCAGACTGGTGATGCGCTGTAACGCGGGTTGTGGGTTGTACATGTGAATGCTCCTTTTCGTGGACTGTCCCGAAATCATGGGTGCCTCACTTAATAGGACGAATGAGCCGGGCAAAACTGCAGCCTTGGGCGATAAAAAATCGCGGCTTTGTGTTCTTGACGTCGCATTGGGTTGGGTTGCGTAAAATTTTCATCGGGCTGTTCGTCTGACCGGGATGACCCTTCCAATCCAGGAGTGCCCGTGTCCATACGTCCGCGTCACATGACTCACCTAGGCCTGGCAGCCCTGCTGCTTACCTCAGGCCTTGCCGCGCATGCCCTCGAAGCTACTGGCGAGGCGTCGGCGCAGATCCGCCGGACCAGCTTTGGCGTCCCGCATATCCTGGCCAAGAACGAACGAAGCCTGGGCTATGGCATCGGCTATGCGTATGCCCAGGACAACCTTTGCCTGTTGGCCGACCAAGTGCTGACCGTCAATGGGGAGCGCGCGCGTTACTTCGGTGCCCAGGGCAAGACGATCGAGCAGCGCGACAACCTCGACAGCGATATGTTCTTCGCCTGGCTTAATGCCGACTCAGCGGTCAAGGCCTTCCTACAGGCCCAGCCAGCGTCGATGCGCCAACGCCTGGAGGGGTACGCAGAGGGCTACAACCGAGCACTGGCCGAGCGCAAGCTCCAAGGCTTGCCGACTGAATGTGGCCACGGCGACTGGGTACGGCCGATCTCCAGCCTGGATTTGGTCAAGCTCACGCGCCGGTTGCTGGCGGAGGGGGGGATCGGTCAGTTCGTCGAGGCGCTGGTGGCAGCCACGCCGCCGCAAGCGGCCGCGCGGCGGGAGGGGCGGGACTTCAGCGCGGCGCTGGCGCGCCAGGCGCAGTTCGCCTCGGCCCGAGGCAGTAATGCGGTTGCAGTCGGCTCCGAGCGTTCGACCACCGGCGGCGGCCTGTTGCTGGGCAATCCGCATTTCCCGTGGGTAGGTGGCATGCGCTTCTATCAGATGCAACTGACCATCCCCGGGCAATTGGATGTCATGGGTGCCGCGTTGCCGGGCCTGCCACTGATCAACATCGGCTTCAACCGTCATCTGGCCTGGACGCACACCGTCGATACGTCCAAGCACTTCACCGTGTACCGCTTGCAACTCGACCCGAAGGACGCCACGCGCTACCTGCTCGATGGCAAGTCCGTGCCACTGACCCGCCAGACCCTGAGCGTGACGGTCAAGGGTGAAGATGGCCAGTTGCGGCAGGTCCGGCGACAGGTCTATGCCTCGACGTTCGGCCCCGTGGTGCAGTGGCCCGGCAGGCTGGATTGGGACGCGCAGCATGCCTACAGCTTGCGCGATGCGAACCTGGACAATACCCGGGTGTTGCAGCAGTGGGATGCGATCAACCGTGCCGACGGTCTGGGCCATTTGGAGCAGGCGGTGGGGCAGATTCAGGGCATTCCATGGGTCAACACGCTGGCTGTCGACGCAGCGGGCCGTACCGCGTATCTGAACCAGTCAGTGGTGCCCTACGTCGACCAGCCGCTGTTGGCGCTCTGTGGCGATCCTGCGGCGATCGAGCCGCTGGTGGTGCTGGACGGCTCGCGTAGCGCGTGCCAATGGAAGATCGATGCGCAGGCGGCCCAGCCGGGGATCTTCCCGGCTCGGCTGCTGCCAAGCCTGGAACGCCGCGATTTCGTGCAGAACTCCAATGACCCGGCCTGGTTGGCCAACCCCGCGCAGCCATTGACCGGCTACTCACCGCTGGTCAGCCGCGAAGGCCAGCCGCTGGGCCTGCGCAGCCGCTTTGCCCTGCAGCGTCTGCAAGGGCACGGCAAGCTGGGGCTGGCGCAATTGCAACGCATGGTGCTGGATAATGAGGTGTATGCCGCAAGCCTTGTGCTCCCGGACCTGCTGGCCTGGTGCAAGACTGCCCCCGTCGATGTGCTGGCGGTGTGCGCGAGCCTTGCTGCCTGGAATGGCAAGGCAGATATCGACAGCGGCATAGGCCTTGTGCACTTTGCCAATATTGCCCAAGCGTTGGCCGAACACCCTGAAAACTGGCGTGTGGCATTCGACGCCGCCGACCCGTTGCACACACCGCGCGGGCTGGCGGTGGAGCAGGCGACGGTCAGCAAGCGTGTGCACGAGGCGGCGAGGGCTTCATTGCAGCAGGTGAGTGAGGCTGGCATCACCGCCAAAGACACCTGGGGGCAGATCCAGCAGGCTGCCGATGGCACGCCAGTGTCGGGTGGGCCTCAGGAACTTGGCGTGTACAACGCGATGTACAGCGTGCCTGTGGGGGCGGGTAAGCAGCAGGTCGTCAGTGGCACCAGTTACCTGCAGTTGGTCAGTTTCACCCGGCAGGGGCCACAAGCGTTCGGGTTGCTCGCGTTTTCTCAGTCAAGCGAGGCCGCATCGCCCTATGGCAGTGACCAGACCCGTGCGTTCTCGGCCAAGCAATTGGCGTCGATACCGTTCACCGAGGCGCAGATCAAGGCTGATCCTCAGTATCGACAGTATGTGATCAGCGAGGGGGACAAGGCCGTGGTGGCTGGCACAGGTCACTGAGCCAAGACGGGGCGCTTTGCGCCCCAATCGCGGCCGCCCGAATCAGGGGAAGTCGAACGGGGCCAGTTGGAAGCCCTGTTCGTCGACCTGTAATGCCCAGCCGCGACGGTCCCAGTCACCCAGCACGATGCGCCGGGCCGGTGCCCCCTCGACCACCAGCTTGTGAAGCGCTGGTCGGTGGGTATGGCCGTGCACCAAGGTGCGAACGCCATGGGCCGCCATTACCTTGGGGACTTCCTCGGGCGTGACATCGACGATCTCGGTGGACTTCATGCGGGTCTGCGACTGGCTTTCGCTGCGCAGCTTGCGCGCCAGCTTCTGCCGGGTGGACAGCGGCAGATGACGCAAAATCCATAGGCTCAGCGGGTTGCGCAGGTAGCGACGCAGCTTCATGTAGGCCAGGTCGCGGGTGCACAGGGTGTCGCCATGCATCAGCAGCACGGGCTCGCCACCGAGTTGCACGACGCTGGGGTCGGCCAGCAGTGTGCAGCCCGCCGCTTCGCAGAAGGCCTCACCGATCAGGAAGTCGCGGTTGCCGTGCATCAGGTAGATCGCCGTGCCGCTCTCGCTCAGCCGGCGCATGGCCTGGCAGATCGACTGCTGGAAAGGCGTCATGGCATCGTCGCCGATCCAGGCTTCGAAGAAATCACCGAGAATGTACAGCGCCTTGGCATGCCGGGCACGGCCATCGAGCAGATCAAGAAACGCCCGGGTTATGTCCGGGCGTTCTTCTTGCAGATGCAGATCGGAGATCAGCAGGATCACTCAATGATCTCGGCTTTCTCGATGATCACGTCGTCCTTCGGCACGTCCTGGTGGCCGGCCTTGGAGCCGGTGGAGACGCCTTTGATCGCGTCGACCACGTCGCGGCCTTCGATCACTTCGCCGAACACGGCGTAACCCCAGCCCTGGACGTTCTTGCCGCTGTGGTTGAGGAAGTCGTTGTCAGCCACGTTGATGAAGAACTGCGCGGAGGCGGAGTGCGGCTCCATGGTGCGGGCCATGGCGATGCTGTATTTGGCGTTCTTCAGGCCATTGTCGGCCTCGTTCTGGATTGGCGAGCGGGTCGGCTTTTGCTTCATGCCCGCTTCGAAACCGCCGCCCTGGATCATGAAGTTGTTGATCACACGGTGGAACACGGTGCCGTTGTAGTGGCCGTCCTTGACGTACTGGACGAAGTTTTCGACGGTTTTCGGTGCCTTTTCGCCGTCCAGTTGCAGGACGATGTCGCCGTGGTTGGTGCTCAGTTTGACTTTGGACATGCTGAATTCGCTCTTTGAAAGGCATTCGGGAAATAGGCTGCGCAGGGCGCGTACTGTCACCTGACGCAGGATCGGGCGACCGCGACACAAGACGCGCGTCGGCCATTTTGCATGGCTTGCGACAAATCGCGCCAGTTTGTCGGTGCCCGGCTGTCAGCAGCTTGACTGCTTCGGCTATGATAGGCCCTTTGATTCAATCGGCCTACCCAGACCGAATACCAGCATTCAAGGATCCTATGAGCAAGCCCACTGCCGATAACGCGCCCAACGCCGCTGCCAAAGGCGCCCCCGCCGTCCCTGCGAACTTCCTGCGGCCGATCGTCCAGGCCGACCTGGACTCGGGCAAGCACAGCAGCATCGTCACCCGTTTCCCGCCGGAGCCCAATGGTTACCTGCACATCGGCCACGCCAAGTCGATCTGCGTGAACTTTGGTCTGGCCCAGGAGTTCGGGGGTGCCTGTCACCTGCGTTTCGACGACACCAACCCGGCCAAGGAAGACCAGGAGTACATCGACTCCATCCAGCGTGACGTCAAATGGCTGGGCTTCGAGTGGGCAGGCCCGGTGCGCTACGCCTCGGACTACTTCGACCAACTGCACGACTGGGCCGTGGATCTGATCAAGTCGGGTAATGCCTATGTCTGCGACCTCACCCCCGAGCAGGCCAAGGAATACCGCGGTAGCCTGACCGAGCCAGGCCGCAACAGCCCGTTCCGCGACCGCAGCGTCGAGGAGAACCTCGACCTGTTCGCGCGCATGAAAGCCGGTGAATTCAAGGATGGCGAGCGCGTGCTGCGCGCCAAGATCGACATGGCGTCGCCGAACATGAACCTGCGCGACCCGATCCTGTACCGCATCCGCCATGCCCACCACCACCAGACCGGCGACAAGTGGTGCATCTACCCCAACTACGATTTCACTCACGGTCAGTCGGACGCCATCGAGGGCATCACCCACTCGATCTGCACCCTGGAGTTCGAAAGCCATCGTCCGTTGTACGACTGGTTCCTGGACAAGCTGCCGGTACCGGCGCACCCGCGTCAGTACGAGTTCAGCCGCCTGAACCTGAACTACACCATCACCTCCAAGCGCAAGCTCAAGCAACTGGTGGACGAAAAGCACGTCGACGCCTGGGACGATCCACGCATGTCGACCCTGTCGGGCTTCCGTCGCCGCGGCTACACCCCGGCCTCGATCCGCAACTTCTGCGAGATGATCGGCACCAACCGCTCCGACGGCGTGGTCGACATGTCCATGCTCGAGTTCAGCATCCGTGACGACCTGGACCGCACCGCGCCGCGCGCCATGTGCGTGCTGCGTCCGTTGAAGGTGGTCATCACCAACTACCCGGAAGGCAAGGTCGAGCAGCTCGAGCTGCCGCGCCACCCGAAGGAAGACATGGGCGTGCGTGTACTGCCGTTCTCCCGCGAGCTGTATATCGATCGCGACGACTTCATGGAAGAACCGCCGAAGGGCTACAAGCGTCTGGAACCCGCCGGTGAAGTGCGCCTGCGTGGCAGCTACGTGATCCGTGCCGACGAAGCCATCAAGGACGCCGACGGCAACATCGTCGAGCTGCGCTGCTCGTACGATCCAGACACCTTGGGCAAGAACCCCGAGGGCCGCAAGGTCAAGGGCGTGATCCACTGGGTGCCGGCCGAAGGCAGCGTCGAGTGCGAAGTGCGTCTGTACGACCGCCTGTTCCGTTCGGCGAACCCGGAGAAGACCGAGGAGGGCGGCAGCTTCCTGGACAACATCAACCCGGATTCGCTGCAGGTGCTGACCGGCTGCCGCGCCGAGCCGTCGTTGGCCCAGGCCGCGCCCGAGGACCGCTTCCAGTTCGAGCGCGAAGGCTACTTCTGCGCCGACCTCAAGGACAGCCAGCCGGGCCGTCCGGTGTTCAACCGCACTGTCACCCTGCGTGACTCCTGGGGCAGCTAAGGAATCGCCGTGCTTACCATCTACAACACCCTGAGCAAGACCAAGGAAGCCTTCAAGCCCCTGGACGGCAACAAGGTGCGCATGTACGTGTGCGGCATGACCGTGTACGACTACTGCCACCTGGGCCATGGGCGCAGCATGGTCGCCTTCGACCTGATCACCCGTTGGCTGCGCAAGAGCGGCTACGAGCTGACTTATGTGCGCAACATCACCGATATCGACGACAAGATCATCAATCGTGCCAATGACAACGGCGAGCGCTTCGATGAACTGACCGCGCGCATGATCGATGCCATGCACGAGGACGAGCGCCGCCTGAACATCCTGCCGCCGGATCAGGAGCCACGTGCCACCGATCACATCCCCGGCATGCACGCGATGATCCAGACCCTGATCGACAAGGGCTACGCCTACGCTCCGGGCAATGGCGACGTGTACTACCGGGTCGGCAAGTTCGTCGGCTACGGCAAGCTGTCGCGGCGCAAGATCGAAGACCTGCGCATCGGCGCGCGGATCGAAGTCGGCGAGGCCAAGCAGGACCCGCTGGACTTCGTCCTGTGGAAAGCCGCCAAGCCGGGCGAGCCGAGCTGGGAGTCGCCCTGGGGGCCAGGCCGTCCGGGTTGGCACATCGAATGCTCGGTGATGTCCACCTGCTGCCTGGGCGAGAGCTTCGATATCCACGGTGGCGGCAGCGACCTGGAGTTCCCACATCACGAGAACGAGATCGCCCAGAGCGAGGCGGCTACCGGCAAGCCTTACGCCAATGCCTGGATGCACTGCGGCATGATCCGTATCAATGGCGAGAAGATGTCCAAGTCGTTGAACAACTTCTTCACCATCCGCGACGTGCTCGACAAGTATCACCCGGAGGTGGTGCGCTACCTGCTGGTGGCCAGCCACTACCGCAGCGCCATCAACTACTCCGAAGACAGCCTGCGTGAGTCCAAGGGCGCCCTGGAGCGCTTCTACCACGCGCTGCGCGGCCTGCCGCGTGTCGAGGCCAAAGGGGGCGAGGAGTTCGTCGAGCGTTTCAGCGTCGCGATGAACGATGACTTCGGTACGCCTGAGGCCTGCGCCGTGCTGTTCGATCTGGTGCGCGAGATCAACCGCCTGCGTGAAAACGATCCGGAGGCCGCTGCAGGTCTGGCGGGTCGCCTGCGTGAGCTGGGTGACGTGCTGGGCGTGCTGCAACTGGATGCCGACGACTTCCTGCGCGCCGGTGCCGAGGGCAAGGTCGATGCCGCCGAGGTGGAAGCCTTGATCCAGGCGCGTCTGCAGGCGCGTGCGGACAAGAACTGGGGCGAGTCCGACCGCATTCGCGACCAGCTGGCCGCCATGGGTGTGGTGCTGGAAGACAGCAAGGGCGCAACCACCTGGCGCCTGGCTGACTGATCGATGCCTTGAGTGGGGGCTGCTGCGCAGCCCTTTCGCGGCACAAGGCCGCTCCTACAGGTTTTGTGCAACGCTGTTGTACACCTGTAGGAGCTGGCGACACCCTGCGATGGGGCGCGTAACGGCCCCATTCGATTATCGGGACGTAGCGCCCACCGGGCAATGCAACACCAATTTGGCTCCGCCCAGCTCGCTGCTTCCCACCTCCAGGCGGAACCCATGCAGGTCGACGATCGCGGCGACGATCGACAGTCCCAGCCCGAATCCTGGATGGCGATGGCCTTCCTCACTGCGATAGAAGCGCTTCAACACCGCTGCGCGCTCCTGCTCTGGAATCCCCGGCCCGCTGTCTTCGATGGCAATCGTCAGGCCGCTGGCATACTCACGCGCCTGGATCCGTACTTGCCCGCCCTGGGGGGTGAACTTGATGCCGTTGCCCACCAGGTTGGCCAGTGCCTCGAACAGCAGTTCCCGGTCCCCGTGCAGCACCGGCAGTTGCGCCGGTTGCTCCAGGGTCAAGCGAATACCGCCATCTTCGGCCAGCGGTAGGTAGAAGTCGTGCAACTCCATCAGCAGGGCATGAGGGTCGAGTTCGACGAATCCGGCGCGACGCTGACGGTCTTCCAGTTCGCTGATACGCAGCAGGCCGCGAAAGCGCGCCATCAGCGTGTCGGTCTCGGCAATCGCTTGTTCCAGGGCTTGGGCTTCGGGCGCGTTGTCGCCGCCTTGCTGGCGGATCCGGTAAAGCTGTGCCCGCAGTCGGGTCAGGGGTGTTCGCAGGTCATGGGCGATGTTGTCGCAGACGCCCTTCACCTCGTGCATCAGCCGCTCGATGCGATCGAGCATGGCGTTGACGATGGCTGCCAGCATGTCCAGCTCGTCACGCCGCGCCGAGAGCGGCAAGCGATGGGTCAGGTCTCCGGCCACGATCAGCTCGGCCTGGGCCTGGATCGCTCGGATACGTTTGAGCGGTCGCCTGCGCAGCAGATACCACCCCGCGAAACCGGGGATCAAGGTCAGGGAGATGCCCCAGAGCAAGGCGTGGAGGATGATCCGGGTGACGACGAACAACGAACCGTTGTCGCGCACCAGTACCAGCCAACGGCCATCCTTTATGCGGATCGCCACGGCATCGCAGCTGTCGCGGGGCAGGTGCGGGTCATCCGCGTCCAGGCACCGCTTGAGTTCGTGGACTTCGCCATCGAGGCCGAGCTCCGGTGGGATGAAACGCACCCGTCCCCCAATGGGATTGAGCTGGGCGTCGAACAGCCCGTAGGCGTCGAAACCGCGTTCCTCGAACGCCTGGCTTGCGATCAGCGCGTCGTCGAGCTGCTTGCCGCTCATGTGCGAGAACAGGTGCTGGCGTTGCAGCATGGAGTGGCGGGTGAGCTTGTTCAGGTAGCTGGAAACCTCGAAGTACAGCACCCCCATGAGGATGCTGCTCCACGCCACGAAGAGGAAGCTGTACAGCGCCAACAGGCGGCTGGTCGAAGAGCTCCAGCCCTTAGACGGGTTCGGCAATGGCATAGCCGGAGCCCCGCACGGTACGGATGAGCGGGTTCTGGCCAGGCGGATCGATCTTCTTGCGCAGGCGACCGATGTGGACGTCGATCAGGTTGGTGCCGGGGTCGAAGTGGTAGCCCCAGACTTCCTCGAAGATCATCATCCGGGTGATGACCTGGCCGGCGTGGCGCATCAGGTATTCCAACAGCTTGTATTCGGTGGGCAGCAGGTTGAGGGTCTGCTCGCCGCGGCGTGCTTCGTGGCTGATCAGGTCCAGCTCGAGGTCGGCGACCTGCAGGCGGGTCTGGGTCATGGGCACGCTGTTGCGCCGCAGCAGCACCTCGACCCGGGCGGCCATCTCATCGGAGGCGAACGGTTTGGTCAGATAGTCGTCGCCACCGGCGCGCAGGCCGCGCACGCGCTCATCGACGTCGGACAGTGCGCTGATCATCAGGATGGGCGTGGCGATCTTCAGGTTGCGCAGGGTGGTAACGATGGTCAGGCCATCGACCTCGGGCAACATGCGGTCCAGGGTGATCAGGTCGTAGCCACCACCGATGGCCTTGGACAGGCCTTCACGGCCATTGTCGGCCCAGTCCACTTCCAGGCCATGGCTGGACAGTTCGGCGACGATCTCCTGGGCGGTGACGGCGTCGTCTTCGATGGTCAGTACGCGGGGCATGCTAGTACCTGGGCAGCGATTGGAGAGTTGATTGTGCCAAAGAATAGACACTGCGCGATTTAAGAAAAATTCATCTGCTGCATCAAGACCTGATCGGCCGGTGTCCGTGGGGCCGAGATCACCCTTGGACCTTCGGTGAACGGGCGGGCGCATTCGCGGGTAAACCCGCTCCCACAAGGCTTGCGGGGACCTTGTTGGAGCGGGTTTGCCCGCGAAGGGCGCACCGCCAAAGGAGGGTATGGCCAATGAAAACGGGGCATGCCATCACTGGCATGCCCCGTTTTCATTGGAGGGCGAAGCCTCAGGCGACCTTGACGATCCAGCCTGCTGGCGCTTCGACGTCGCCGCTCTGGATGCCGGTTAGCTCGTTGTAGAGCTTCTGGGTGACCGGGCCGACCTTCTCCAGGTCGTGGAACACGTGCAGCTTGCCGTTGTATTCGATACCACCGATCGGGGTAATGACGGCGGCGGTACCGCAGGCACCGGCTTCGACGAAGCGATCGAGCTTGCTGATCTCCACGTCACCTTCGACCACTTTCAGGCCCAGGCGCGAGGCAGCCAGTTCCATCAGCGACAGGCGGGTGATGCCCGGCAGGACGGAGGCCGATTTCGGGGTGACGAACTCGTTGTCCTTGGTGATGCCGAAGAAGTTGGCCGAACCGACTTCCTCGATCTTGCTGTGGGTCAGCGGGTCCAGGTAGATGGCATCAGCGAAGTTGTTCTTCTTCGCTTCGGCGCCTGGCATCAGGCTGGCCGCATAGTTGCCACCGACCTTGGCAGCGCCGGTGCCTTGCGGGGCGGCGCGGTCGTAGCTGGAGATCGTGAAGTTGTGCGGCTTCATGCCGCCCTTGAAGTACGAGCCGACCGGGATGGCGAAGATCGAGAAGATGAACTCCGGCGCGGTGCGAACGCCGATGTTGTCGCCAGTGCCGATGACGAACGGACGCAGGTAAAGGGCGCCTTTACCGTGCGGCGGCACGAAGCGCTCGTTGGCCTTGACCACTTGTTTGCAGGCCTCGATGAACACATCGGTCGGCACCTGCGGCATCAGCAGGCGGGCGCAGCTGCGCTGCATGCGGGCGGCGTTCTGGTCAGGACGGAACAGGTTGATCGAGCCGTCCTTGCAACGATAGGCCTTCAGGCCTTCGAAGCATTGCTGGCCATAGTGCAGGGCGGTGGAGCCTTCACTGATGTGCAGCACGTTGTCTTCGGTCAGGGTGCCTTTGTCCCACTCGCCGTTGCGCCATACGGACAGGTAGCGCTTGTCGGTCTTGATATAGTCGAAGCCCAGCTTGTCCCAGTTAATGCTCTCGTTACTCATGACACCCTCTTGTATTGCCTAGGGCCTGATCGCTCAGGCTGCTTTTATATGCGCACCTCGCCACGATAATACATCCGCCGCGGATCCGAAACGTCCAGTCATGAATTGGCCAGACTGGCGACCGGCTGGGTCGACACTTGCGAAGACGCAGTGCGCTGAATCTTTTCACTCGGCCTCATCCGCAGAGTTGGCCCGTTATCTGCTGTGTCCCTACCAAAGAATCTGATCGAGTGGTCAGGCCTGCAGGGCGTCCAGTGCTGCACCTGACCCGCTTGGCGGCCATGAAGCCGCGTGTTTTCGGGGGCTGGGGTATGTCGTTTGCGCAGCGCAAGGAACAACTGGAGCAACAACCCGGCTGGAGCGCCTGCCTTCAGTTGCGCTTCATTCAGCGCGAAGGGGTGACCCGGCTTGGTGCACGACGCCACTTCGGTCCTCTTTTGGTGCAGCGCCCGTTCCATCCCGAAGGTGCGCCGTGCCATGTCTATGTCCTGCATCCGCCAGGTGGCATCGTCGCAGGTGACCGACTGGAGCTGGATGTCCATCTCGAGCCTGGCAGCCACGCACTGCTGACCATGCCCGGGGCGAGCAAGTTCTACCGCAGCATCGGGCCAACCGCGCGGCTCGAGCAGCGGTTCCATCTGGCGGCGGGCAGTACCCTGGAGTGGCTGCCCCAGGACAGCATCTTCTTCAGCGGCGCTCGCGCCAAGCTCGACAGCCGCTTCACGCTCGAACCTGGTGCTCGGTTGCTGGCCTGGGAAACCCTGTGCCTGGGCCGACCGGTGATGGGGGAGCGCTTCGAACAGGGCGCGCTCGACAGCCGCTTGTGCATCGAACTGGCAGACGACCCAGGGTTGCACGAGCGCCTGCGCATTGAAGCCGCGGGGGTGGACAAGCTTGGCGGCCACCCTCTGATCGCCACCGTTTGCGCAGCACCCGCCAACTCGGCGCTGCTCGAGCGCGTGCGCCAGGCTCTGGAGGGCCTGGGCAATCCTGCTGGCGCCACCTTGCTGGGCCCGTTGCTGGTGATCCGCCTGCTCGACCACGACAACCAACACCTGCAATCCACCCTGCAGCGCCTCTGGTACCTGCTGCGTCCGGCTGTTCTTGGCCTGACGCCGTGCCCGCCGCGCATCTGGGCCACCTGAGAGAGGCGCCATGGAACTGACCCCGAGAGAGAAAGACAAACTGCTGCTATTCACCGCGGCATTGCTGGCCGAGCGGCGATTGGCCCGAGGCTTGAGGCTCAACTATCCAGAGGCGGTGGCGCTGATCAGCGCCACCGTGCTCGAAGGCGCCCGGGATGGGCGTAGCGTCGCCGAGCTGATGAGCCTGGGCCGTGAGGTGCTGGGCCGAGAGCAGGTGATGGAGGGCGTGCCCGAAATGCTCCATGACGTCCAGGTCGAGGCGACCTTTCCCGACGGCACCAAGCTGGTGACCGTACATGACCCCATTGTCTGAGGAGCCGAGCATGATCCCCGGAGAAATCCAGGTCGCTGGCGGCGACATCGAGCTCAACAAGGGCCGCCCGACTGTCAGCGTAAGTGTGGCCAACCATGGCGACCGACCGGTGCAGGTCGGGTCGCACTATCACTTCTATGAGGTCAACGACTGCCTGGTCTTCGAGCGTGAGAGGGCCCGGGGCTATCGCTTGGACATTCCGGCCGGCACTGCGGTGCGCTTCGAACCCGGCCAGGCCCGCACCGTGCAGTTGGTGGCCTATGCCGGTAAGCGGGAGGTGTATGGCTTCCAGGGCAAGGTCATGGGCGCACTGGAGGGCAAGGCATGAGTCGGCTATCCCGGCAGGCCTATGCCGACATGTTCGGGCCGACCGTCGGCGACCGTGTGCGCCTGGCCGATACCGCCCTGTGGGTCGAGGTGGAAAAGGACTTCACGGTCTATGGCGAAGAGGTCAAGTTCGGTGGTGGCAAGGTCATCCGCGATGGCATGGGCCAAGGCCAGATGCTCGCCGCCTGGGCGATGGATCTGGTGCTGACCAACGCCTTGATCATCGATCACTGGGGCATCGTCAAGGCCGATATCGGCGTGCGTCACGGGCGTATCGCGGCGATCGGCAAGGCGGGCAACCCTGATGTACAGCCGAGTGTGACCGTCCCCATCGGGCCGGGCACCGAGGTGATCGCCGCCGAGGGCAAGATCGTCACGGCGGGCGGAATCGACTCGCACATCCACTTCATTTGCCCGCAGCAGGTGGAGGAGGCGTTGACCAGCGGCGTTACCACATTCATTGGCGGCGGCACCGGGCCGGCCACCGGTACCAATGCCACCACCTGTACGCCCGGCCCTTGGTATCTGGCGCGCATGCTCCAGGCCGCGGATAGCCTGCCGATCAATATCGGCCTGCTGGGCAAAGGCAATGCCTCGCGGCCCGAAGCCCTGCAGGAGCAGATCGCCGCTGGTGCGGTAGGCCTGAAACTGCACGAGGACTGGGGCTCCACGCCGGCAGCCATCGACTGCTGCCTGGGCGTTGCCGAGGCGCTGGACATCCAGGTGGCGATCCACACCGACACGCTCAACGAGTCCGGGTGTATCGAGGACACCTTGGCCGCCATCGGTGATCGCACCATTCATACCTTTCACACCGAGGGCGCCGGTGGTGGTCATGCGCCGGACATCATCCGCGCGGCGGGCCAGGCCAATGTCCTGCCGTCCTCGACCAACCCGACACTGCCCTACACCGTGAACACCGTCGATGAGCATCTGGACATGCTCATGGTCTGCCACCACCTGGACCCGAGCATCGCCGAGGACGTGGCCTTCGCCGAGTCGCGCATACGTCGGGAGACCATCGCCGCCGAGGATATCCTGCACGACATGGGCGCCTTCGCCATGACCTCCTCGGACTCCCAGGCCATGGGCCGGGTGGGCGAAGTGGTGCTGCGCACCTGGCAGGTGGCGCACCAGATGAAGCTGCGTCGTGGGCCATTGCCGCCCGACAGCGACTACAGCGACAACTTCCGGGTCAAGCGCTACATCGCCAAGTACACCCTCAATCCGGCACTGACCCACGGCATCGCCCATGAGGTGGGGTCGGTGGAGGTGGGCAAGCTCGCTGACCTGGTGCTTTGGTCGCCAGCCTTCTTCGCCGTCAAGCCGGCTTTGGTGCTCAAGGGCGGGATGATCGTCACGGCGCCCATGGGTGATATCAACGGCTCGATTCCGACGCCGCAACCGGTGCATTACCGGCCGATGTTCGGCGCCCTCGGCGCCGCCCGGCAGGCCACGCGCATGACCTTTCTGCCTCAATTGGCGATGGACAGGGGCCTGGCCGAAACGCTCGGTCTGCGCAGCCTGATCGGTGTGGCCCATGGCTGCCGCCGAGTACGCAAGGCCGACATGGTCCACAACAGCCTGCAACCGCGCATCGAGGTGGATGCCCAGACCTATCAGGTGCGCGCCGACGGCGAACTGCTGGTGTGCGAGCCGGCCTGCGAACTGCCGCTGGCCCAGCGTTATTTTCTGTTCTGAGGAAAGCCCATGATTGTCCTGACCCGCCGCCTCACCGAAGCCGGCCCTGAGACTGGCAGCGTTACCCTGGACGTGGACAGCCGCATCAAGAGCCGTCTGCGCATCACCCTGGACGATGGCCGCGAGGCCGGCCTGATGCTCGAGCGAGGGCACCTGCTGCGTGGCGGCGAGCTGCTCGGTGATGCTGAAGGTCGCCATGTAGTGCGGGTGCTGGCCGCGCCCGAGCAGGTGTCCACGGTGCGCTGCACCGATCCACTGTTGCTGGCCCGCGCGGCCTATCACTTGGGCAACCGCCATGTGCCACTGCAGATCGAGCCTGGCCTGCTGCGTTTCCAGCACGACCATGTCCTGGACGACATGCTGCGCGGCTTGGGCCTGAGCGTGGTGACCGAGCGGGCGCCTTTCGAGCCTGAAGCCGGCGCCTACCAGAGCGCGCCCCATCGCCACGACCACGATCACCCATTCGTGCGCCTGCCCGTCCTTTGCTGAGCCATCCTGGGAGTTTTCAATGAGAAAGACGTTTGCCGTTGTCCTGCTGCTGGTGGCCCTGCCAGCCTTCGCCCACCCCGGCCATGACACCAGCCCTTTGCGCGATGGCCTGCTGCATCCGCTGACCGGCCTGGATCATTTGCTGATGTTGCTGGGGACCGGCGTGCTGTCGGCCTTGACCCGACGGAGCCTGGGCCTGCCGCTGACGACCTTGGCGATGATGGTCGGCGGTGCGGTATTGGGCCACCTTTTCGGTGATGTGCTGGGTATGGAGACGATGATTTCCATGTCGCTAGGGGTAATCGCAGGCGCCTTGCTGCTGCCACGTCGGCAAAGGTTGCTGGCGTGGGTCATGCCGATGTTCGCCCTGTTCCATGGCTGGGCCCATGGCGTGGAGGCTACACCCAGCGCATTCTGGCTGTTCGGCTCAGGTTTCGTTCTCGTCAGCACGCTGCTGCTGGCAGTGGGCTTTGCCTTCGGCTGCCTGTTGCGTCGTCACACGGGCCTGCAGAAGGCCGTCGGTGGGGGGATGCTGGCGGGGGCGGCTTTGGTGCTGGCCGGTTGATGGACGTCGACCTCGCGCTGCTGCGCCTACTACAGCTGGCCAGTCCAGGCCTGCCGGTAGGCGGCTTCACCTATTCCCAGGGGTTGGAGTGGGCTGTGGAAGCCGGTTGGGTGCACGATATTGCAACCTTCGCTGCCTGGCAGCGCGAGCAAGTGCATGACACCCTCGGTTACCTCGATTGGCCTGTTTTGGCGCGGCTCTATCACGCCTGCCAGGCAAATGATGCCGGCGCCTTCGCCCATTGGAGCCGCTTCGTGCTGGCCAACCGTGAGACTGCCGAGTTGCGGCTGGAAGAACAGCAGCGTGGCAGTGCAATGGCGCGCCTGCTCGATGGCTGGCAGTTGGGACAGGCCCCGGCCTGGCGGGCCAGTCTTGAACTCAGCCAACTGAGCGGCATGGCCTGGCTTGGCGCGCACTGGTCCATACCGTTGCGTCAGTTGGCCTTGGGCCATGGTTTCGCCTGGCTCGAAAGCGCGGTGATGGCTGGAGTCAAGCTGGTGCCGTTCGGCCAGCAAGCCGCCCAGACGCTGCTGCGTGACTTAGGGCAGGCGCTGCCTGCCGTGCTCGACCGCGCCTTGGCGCTGGACGATGACCAGCTCGGTGGCAGCCTGCCGCTGCTCGCGATCGCCTCGTCCCGTCACGAAACCCAATACACCCGTTTGTTCCGTTCTTGAGGAAGACGTTCATGCAAAGTCATCAACCCCCCCTGCGCGTCGGGGTCGGCGGCCCGGTCGGCTCCGGCAAGACCGCATTGCTCGAAGCCCTGTGCAAGGCCATGCGCGACCACTACCAGATCGCTGTGGTCACCAACGACATCTACACCAAGGAAGATCAGCGCATCCTCACCGAGGCTGGTGCCCTGGAGCCTGAGCGTATCGTCGGGGTGGAGACCGGTGGTTGTCCGCACACGGCGATCCGCGAAGACGCCTCGATGAACCTGGCTGCCGTGGAGGCGCTGGCGCGCAAGTTTGGCAATCTCGATGTGATTTTCGTCGAAAGCGGAGGCGACAATCTCAGCGCGACGTTCAGCCCCGAGCTCGCTGACCTGACGATCTATGTCATCGATGTCGCCGAAGGCGAGAAGATTCCCCGCAAGGGAGGGCCAGGCATCACCAAGTCGGATTTTCTGGTGATCAACAAGACCGATCTGGCGCCTTATGTCGGCGCCTCGCTGGAGGTGATGGCGCGCGATACCCGACGCATGCGCCCAGAGCGGCCGTGGACTTTCAGCAATCTAAAGAAGGGGGAGGGGTTGCAGGCGGTGATCGATTTCGTCGTAGAGCGTGGGATGTTGGGAGGTGGCGCTCCTTGAGTGGGGCTCAATGAGCGCGAACCAGGCTGGCAGTTAGATCCGCGATATCAGGGGGACGTTGAAGGTGATTCGGCCCAACGATCGCGCGTGTCGAACAGGTGCCAGCCTGTCATGACGAACAAGACAGGCCAGAAGATTTCGCTGTTGGCACAGAGCGAAACATGATGGGGCCCCAGAATATTTATGGCGCCGAAGCAAAAAAAAATAATGCCGAGCCATTGTCTTGCGCGTTGATTGCGAAGCTGTTTGTCCAACAGGATATGGGTAATGAGCCATGGAATGAGTTCGTACATGCTAAGTTCCTAAACTTTAATGACAAAGGAGCTGTTCGTATGTTGAGGTCCAATGCCACCCCTGACCTGTGCTTCTATATGAACAAGCACATCCCCAGCGTGAAGCTTCCCTAATTTTCGATTGGCCCAGTTGTAGGTTGAAGCACCTATGATTGCCGCGGGTACTGGGCCGACGGGCTTGAACGCGCTGCTTGCTAAAGCAGCCGAAACTTTGGAAACCGTTGAACGAGCATCGTTGATGGCATCCGCCTGATGACGCTTCAAAGGCTGGGAAACACTGATGGTCATGAAACAAGTGCGTTGTGCCGAGAGCATTCGGTCATAGCGTGCGATAAACCGCTGTTGAGATTTCAGAATTTTTCGAGTGGGCAGGGGTGAAAATCAAGTGTTTCAACTGCTCTCGTTGGTAAGCGCTCACGGTTAACTTAAATACCGTATAAGTAATGAATCGCCCCTGGTTTTCTAGACACTCTCCAAGCTCAGGAAATAGCGTTTCTCATACTCTACTGGAGACAGCTGCATAGCACTGCTGTGTCGGCGTTTAGGGTTATAGAA